>DATJTE010000001.1:0-54131 GCA_035503715.1 Rhizobiaceae bacterium
ACGCTCCGCTCCGGTTCTCGTAAGCCACCATTTTCGACTCGGCCTGACCTGAATCTCAACACGCCCTAGCCCTGCATCTCCAACCGGCGGCGGATCGCGCGGTGAAGGTCAGGGGCTGCGGCAACCAAGGCGCGGGCGGCTTCCGACTGTGGATTGTCGAGCACGTCGGTGGTCTTTCCGGTTTCGACGATCTTGCCCTCATGCATGACCATCACGTCGTCGGTGATCGCGCGCGCGACCGTCAGATCGTGGGTGATGAAGAGATAGGCCACGCCCAGCCGCTGGTTCAAATCGGCAAACAGGTCGAGAATTTGCGCCCGGATCGATACGTCGAGCGCGGAGACCGGCTCGTCCGCGACGATCAGTTTTGGCCGCGTGATCAAGGCGCGGGCGATCGACAGGCGCTGGCGCTGGCCGCCCGAAAACTCATGCGGGAATTTTTCCATGTCGCGCGGTGACAGGCCGACTTCGTGCAGCGCGGTGGAAACCATGTCGCGGCGCTCGGCTGATGACGGCGCCTTTTCGAGGAGGTGCAGCGGCTCGGCGACTAGCCGCTCGACACGGTGCCTCGGGTTGAAGGAGCCGTACGGGTCCTGAAACACGACCTGCATGTTGCGGCGCGCCGGCTTCAGGGCTTCCTCGCTCTTGCCGGTCAGCTCGTCGCCTAGGAAGCGGATCTCGCCGGAATTCGGCCGGTCGAGCGCCAGGATCATACGGGCGAGCGTCGACTTCCCGCAGCCCGAGCGGCCAACCAGCGCTACCGATTGGCCGGTGTCCATCGAGAAGGAGACGTTGTCGACGGCGCGCACCGGCGGGCCTGGCGTGAACAACGACGTGCGCCGGCCCGGATAGTCGCGGGTCACAGAGCGGAGGTCGAGCAGCTTGTCGGTGGGACGCGCACTGCCATGCACCTTGGCGCGTGTTGGCACGTGCATGGACGCCTGCGCGAGCTGGCGCGTGTAGGGATGTACCTGCGCCGACAGCGTCGGCGCGGTTTCGCCCGCTTCCATCACCTCGCCATGCCGCATGATCGTCACGCGCTCGGCCATATCGGTGACCACGGCGAGGTCGTGCGAGATGAGCAGCAGACCCATCTTGTTCTCGTCGACGAGGTCGCGCAGCAGCTCGAGAATCTGCGCCTGCAGCACCACGTCGAGCGCGGTCGTCGGTTCGTCGGCGATGAGCAGTTTCGGCTTCAGCGCGCAGGCGATGGCGATGACGACGCGCTGGCGCTGACCGCCTGAGAGCTCGTGCGGATAGCGCGACAGCGGAAATTTTTGTTCCGGAAGGCCGACGCGGTCGAGAATTTTTCGCGCGCTCTGCTCGGCCTCGTAGCGGCTGACGCCCGTGTGCCAGCGAATGCCCTCCGCCACCTGCTCGCCGATCGTCTTGACCGGATTGAGCGCCGTCATCGGCTCCTGGAACACTATGCCGATGTCGTCGCCACGCAGCGCGCACATCTGGTCTTCGGTGGCGTTCAGGATGTCGATGCCGTCAAAGGTGACGCGGCCAGTCGCTTGGGCGGAATTGGGAAGGAGCCGCATGACGGTCAGCGCCGTCATGGACTTGCCCGAGCCGGATTCGCCCACAAGACCCATGACCTCGCCGCGCTCGATGGTGAGGTCTATGTCCTTCAGGATCGGAATATCGCCGATCCGAACCGACAGGTTTTCGATTTCGAGAAGGCTCACCGCTGCCGCCTCAGTTTCGGGTCGAGCACGTCGGCAAGTCCGTCGCCAAGCAGGTTCAGGCCAAGCACGGTGAAGACGATGGCGAAGCCGGGGAAGAGCGCGAGGTGCGGCGCCACCATCATGCGCGTCTGCGCATCGAACAGCATGCGCCCCCAACTTGGCGCGGGCGGCTGCGCACCAAGCCCGATATAGGCAAGGCCGGCTTCGGCGAGGATGCCCAGCGCGAACTGGATCGTTCCCTGAACCAGCAGCAGGTTCACGATGTTGGGCAAGATGTGCTCGACGGTGATCAGCGTCTTGCCCTTGCCGGCGGCGCGCGCGGCGAGGATGAACTCGCGCGGCCAGAGCGCCAGCGCGCCGGCCCGCGCGACGCGCGCGAAGATCGGAATGTTGAAGATGCCGATGGCGATGATGGCGTTGACTGCGCCCGGCCCGAAGATCGCGGTGATCATGATCGCGGAGAGCAGGGCAGGGAAGGCGAACACCAGATCGTTGAAGCGCATGATGATTTCGTCGAGCCAGCCACCGCGCGCGGCGGCCCAGCAACCGAGCGGCACGCCGATGCCCATGCCGATGCCGATCGCGACAAGCGCTACCGCGATGGAGTTGCGCGCCCCGACCATGATCATGGAGAGGATGTCGCGGCCGAAATGATCGGTGCCCAGCCAGTGCTCCGCCGACGGCGGCAGCATGCGGTTGGCGACAGGCAGGTCGGTGACGTCGTAAGGCGTCCACACGAAGGAGACGAGCGCCATCGCCGCGATCAACGCCGTGATGACGAAGCCGATCACGAAGGAACGATTGGCGAAGGCTTTCGCGACAAAGCCGAGGAAGCTTTCTTCGGAATGGGCGGCCTGGTCGCTCAATTCCTGATCCTCAGCCGCGGGTCGACGATGGCGTAGGAGACGTCGACGATCAGGTTGACGACGATGACGAAAGCGACGAGCAGCATCACCACGCTCTCGACCACGATCAGGTCGCGCTGGGTGATCGCCTGCAGGACCAGACGCCCGAGGCCGGGCAGGTAGAACACGTTCTCGATGATGATGGTGCCGGCAAGCAGGAAGGCGAATTGCAGGCCGATAATCGTCAGCACCGGTATCAGCGCGTTGCGCAGCGCGTGCCGCCAGAGCACATAGCGGCGCGGCATGCCCTTGGCCCGCGCGGTGCGGATGTAATCCTCGTTCAGCACCTCAAGCAGGGCGGAGCGCGTGACGCGCGCCAGGATCGCGGCCTGCGGCAAGGCCAGCGCGACCGCAGGCAGAAGCAGCGATTTGAAGGCCGGCCAGAAACCGGCGCTCCAGCCGGGAAAGCCACCGGCCGGCACCAGCCGCAGCCAGACCGCGAAGACGTAGATCAGGAGCAGCGCGAACCAGAAGTTCGGGATTGCGACGCCGACCTGGGCGGCGCCCATCGACAGCGTATCGCCCAGCTTGCCGCGGCGGTCGCCGGCGAAAATGCCGACGGGAATGGCGATGACTGTCGAGAGAAACAATGCGATCAGCGCCAGCGGCAGGGAGACGACGATGCGCTCGAGCACCAGTTCCGACACAGGCACCGAATAGGTGTAGGAACGGCCAAGGTCGAAGGTCGCCAGCCCGCCGATCCAGTCGAAATAGCGTTCGAGCACGGGTCTGTTCAGTCCGAGCTGCTCACGCAGGGTTTGAAGAGCGTCTTCCGTGGCATTCATGCCGAGTATCAGATGCGCCGGATCGCCGGGCAGGATTTCCAGCACGGAGAAAACGACGACCGACGCGACGATCAAAGTCGCCACGCCGATCAGCAGCCGTTTCAGGATATAGGCGGTCATGGTTGCAAGCCAGATCCCTCCCCCTCGAGGGGAGGGTGGACAATCGCCGAAGGCGATTGGACGGGTGGGGTCGCAGATGAAGTGTGCGACTTGACGTTTGACGTTCCAGGATGAGGTCGGCGCATGGCCGCTTGTACCCCACCCGGCCGCTTCGCGGCCCCCCACCCCGCAAGGGGGAGGGAGCACACCGGGCGTCAGTCGACCCACTTCACCTTGGTCAAGTCGTTGGCCTGGATGGGGGAATTCTCCCAGAGACCTTCAACCTTGGCGTCCCAGATGCCGACCTTCGGCAATTCGAACAGCCAGCCGTTCACGGCGTCGTCGGCGAGGATCTTCTGGGCCTGTTTGTAGAGTTCGTTGCGCTTGGCACCGTCGGCCGTCACGTCGAGCTCGGCCATGACCTTGTCGAACGCCGGATTGTCGTAGTTGAAGTAGTAATCCTTGCGCGCATAGATGCCGATGTCGTTCGGCTCGGTGTGCGAGACGATCGACAGATCATAGTCCTTCTGCTTGAACACGCCGTCCAGCCACTGCGCCCACTCGACCGGGATGATTTCCAGCTCGATGCCGACCTCGCGCAGTTGCGCCGCGATGATCTGGCCGCCGTCGCGTGCGTAACCCACCGGCGGGAGTTTCAGCGTCGCCTTGATGCCACCCTCGAAGCCGGCTTCCTTCAGCAGCGCCTTCGCCTTCTCCACATCGTGCGGATAGGTGCCGGTCAGGTCGACATAGGCGGCGTTGGCCGGCGAGAAATGCGAACCGATCGGCACACCAAGGCCGCTGGACGCGCCGTCGATGATGGCCTTGCGGTCAAGCGCGTGCGCGATCGCCTGCCGGACCTTCAAATTGTCGAAGGGCGGCTTCTTGTTGTTCGTCGACAGGACGGTCTCGCCTTCGGTCGCGCCGATGACAACCTTGAAACGCGGATCCGCCTGAACCTGCGCCAGCGCATCACCGACATTGTAGTTCGGCAACGCCTGCACATCGCCCGACAGGATCGCGGGGACTGCCGCGGCCGCGTCGGGAACGATGCGGAACTCCGCCTTGTCGAGCGCAACCGGCTCACCCCAATAGTCGGGGTTCTTCACCAGCGTAATCGATGCGCCCTTCGCCCAGTTGTCCAGTTTGAACGGGCCGGTGCCGACCGGATTGGTCTTGTTGCCGTCGGCTGACTTCGGGTCGACCATCACCGCGTCGCCCCAGCCCATATTGTAGAGGAACGAACCTTGCGGCTGCTTGAGCGTCACCGTCACGGTCGCCGGATCGGTGGCCTCCACCTTGTCGATTTGCGCGAACAGGCCTTTCTGCGCGTTGGTCGAGGTTTCGCCGCGAGCCCGATCGAGCGAAAACACCACGTCCGATGCGTCAAATGCCTCGCCGTCGTGGAATTTCACGCCGGTGTGCAGCTTGAACGTATAGGTCTTGCCGTCGTCGGAAACCGTCCAGCTTTCGGCCAGCGCCGGCTGCACCTGGCCTTTTTCATCGATCCGCGTCAGCCCTTCGAAGACGTTCGCATAGAGAACTTCATCCACCGCGGCGGCGGCTTCGGCCGTCGGATCAAGGCTTGGCGGCTCCAGCGGAATGCCGAGGACCAGATCGGTGCGTGCGGCAAGCGCTGCGGTCGTCGAAGCGAGCGCAAGCGCGGTCGCCGCAAGGATGGATTTCCACGGATTCATTGTCATCGTCTCCCGTTAGCCTGAATGATTTTGCGCGATTGAAGCGCGAAACGCGCCGGGAGTAAATCAGGATGTTTCTGCCGATTGGGCCATTGGAGGAATGGTTTTCCAGCCAAGCGATCCGTGCGGCCGCGGCTAGCGGTAGGAATCTTCCATCGGCGAGCGCTTGTTGACGTCAGCCATGTATACGCTGGTCTTGCTCTTGCGGCGCGCAAGGCCTTTGTCTGTCCCGCCGCGCTTGCTGTCGACGATGACGACCTGGAAGTTGCCGAGCCCTTCACGCTCCGCCATGTCGTAGAGGATCCTGGCATTGCTGGTCGTCAGGCGAATGCAGCCATGGGAGGCCCGGCTGCCTAGCCGGCTTTCATGCGGCGTTCCGTGAATCGCATAGCCCCGATGGAAGAAAATCGAATAGGGCATGGGGGCATCGAAATACTGCTTGGACTTGTGGTCCTTCGACAGCCATTGCGCCCGGTACGAGCCGACAGGCGTCGAATAGAACATCGTGCCGGTGGAGACTTTCCAATTGTATTTGACCCTGCCGCGATGCGTCACGGTCATCGTCTGGCGAGAAAGGTCTACCTTGGCGATCACCGTCGCGGCCTGTGCCGCCAGCGGCGGAAGAAAGAGCAGCGTTCCAGCGAGAAACGCAAACGCGACAATGCCTCTCATCATCGAAGCCTTTGACGTTGCCTGGCCGCGCATATGCGCGGCCGCTTAAGGAACTCCAGCTTTCGGCCATTGTACAGTGGGACCAATGGCCGTCGCGATCAACTCACGGCGACGTGTTGCGTTAACGCTGCACCACGATGCGGACGTTCCGCAGACCTTCGCGCTGCGCCATCTTGAACAGGATCGCCGCGTTGGACGGATGAAGCCGGATGCAGCCAGCCGAGGCCGGACGCCCGAGGCGGCCCGTCTGAACGGTTCCATGCACGGCATAGTTGCCGCTGTAGAAGATCGAATACGGCATCGGCGCGTTGTTATATCGGCTCGACCGATGGTTTCTGGACAGCCATTTTGCCGACCAGCTGCCGGTCGGGGTCACCTTGCCGGCCCGGGCGGTCGAAACCTTCCAGCGATATTTCACCGAGCCGCGATGCGTGACCGTCATGGTCTGCGTGGAAAGATCGACCCGCGCGACCACGCTCGCTGCCGAAGCCGTCACCGGCTGAATGAGGGAAATTGCCGCGGCCAATGCCGCCAACGCCAAAACGCGTACCATGATATCCAAGCCCTGAATGTTTGCCTGATCGCCGTTGCCTTGCGACCTCGCCCAGCAAAATCCAACTCGCGCCGGTTGTACAGAGGGTGCAGCGCCCCTTGGTAAACCCGCTCGATCACAAACTGCTGATTTCGATGGGTTTATTAACCCTGGTGACCGCCGCGCAACAGGATATCGAGCCCGATCGCCATCACCTTGGCCGACTGCACCATGTCCTCGATGCCGACCCATTCGTCAGGCCGGTGGGCCAGATCGAGGATGCCGGGGCCGTAGGCGATGCAATCGTAAATGTGGCCGATGCGGGCGACATGCTTCTGGTCGTAGGTGCCGGGCGAGATCACGTAATCCGGTTCACGGTCGAAGATCGCGCGGATGCCTTCGGCGACCGCAGCGACCACTGGCGCGTCGCGTTCGGTCATGGTCGGCTGCACTTCCATGATGTCGCGGATTTCATAGTCGAATTTCGGCCGGTCGCGCTTCAGCCGGTTGAGGATGCCGCTCACCTCGCTTTTGACCTCGGCGATCTTCTCTTCGAGCAGGAAGCGCCGGTCTATGGTGATCCGGCACCAATCAGGCACGTTGGGCGAGGGGAGCCCTGGCCGGAAATCCTCGGTTTGGCCGCCGTGGATCGAATTGATGTTCATGGTCGACCGGCGCGCGCCTTCCGGCACCACCGGCATTTTCGTGCGCTTGCGGTCGAGTGCGGGGAAAAGGTCGCGTTCGAAGGCTTCGAGCACCGCGCCCATGTGGCGCACGGCGCAGTCGCCCAGGAACGGCATCGAGCCGTGGGCGATCTCGCCCTTGGTCTCGATCTCGGCCCACCAGACGCCGCGATGACCGAGGCAGATGCGGTCCTTGTTGAGCGGTTCCGGGATGATGACATGATCGACGCGCGGTTTCGAGAAATAGCCTTTCGTGGCGAGATAGGCGACGCCGCCGAAGCCGCCAGATTCTTCGTCCACCGTGCCTGAAATCTCGATCGCGCCCGGAAAATCCGGGTTCACCTCCATGAAGGCGTCCGCGGCGATGATCGAGGCGGCCAGCCCGCCCTTCATGTCGCAGGCGCCGCGGCCGTAAACGCGGCCGTCTTTAACCACGCCGGCGAAGGGATCGACCGTCCAGCCGTCGCCGGCCTCGACGACGTCGATATGCGAGTTGAAATGCACCGTCGGGCCGGGCGAGCGCCCGTCGAAACGGGCTACGACATTGGTGCGCGGGTAACGGTCGGTGTCACCGGGCGCGCCTTCGCCGCGAATGAATTCAACGCCATAGCCGGCTTTCTTCAAGCGCGTACCGATAAATTCGGCGCAGGGCGTATAGGCCTCGCCCGGCGGATTGATCGTCGGAAACCGGATCAGGTCGGCGGTCAGTTCGACGAGGTCATCGACGCGGCGTTCAACCGCTTTGAGCAACTTGTCATGCATTGCCGGATTTTGCGCGTGAAGCCGACGGTCTGGCAAGGGAGGGCTGTTGCTCCACAGCGTTGCGCTCTCGCAACGATCACGAGGAATCTATCGGACGTGCCCGAATTCCTCCCGGATTCGGCCGCGACTCCCGCTAATCATATTCACGCGACGTTCAGAATTTTGGGCCTAGCGTCGCCGGGCAATTGGGGTGTGTTGCATGAGAAAAACGGCTTTGCTTGCCGCCGCTTTCGTCGTGGCGCTTTTGGGATCGGCCGCGTCGGGATCGGCAGCCGCGTTGGTCGCGACGGTCGACGTCGCCAACCAGCGCATGACCGTCACCAAGCATGGACAGGTCATTTACGAATGGAAGGTTTCGACGGCCGCGCGCGGCTACATCACGCCGCGCGGCGAATGGCGGCCGTACCGGATGCACACGATGTGGCGCTCGATCAAATATGACAACGCGCCGATGCCCTATGCCGTCTTCTACCATGGCGGCTACGCGATCCACGGTACAACCTCCGTCGGCCGGCTCGGAACGCCCGCCTCGCATGGCTGCGTGCGGTTGCTGACCGCCAATGCCCAGAAATTCTTCAACCTGGTGAAGGAAGTCGGCCCCGGCAATACGCGGGTCATCGTCACCAACTGACGAGCTTTCGGTTTACGTTGAAACGCCGGTGTCATCGCCGGCGTTTTGCGTTTGGTTCTTTTTGCCGCAATTCCGGACGCAGAACCGCTGACACTTCTGCTGGAATTGCTCCGGGCAAAATATCTGTGGGACGACCTCCCACGCCGCTTGCGCCATTTCCTTCGCAAACGCTCCCCGATAGTTTGCGGCGGCGATGAACAGCCCAAAGCCATCCGAATCGCGCGTCGCGCTATCGCGCCCGGTCGCCGACGAGATCAGGAAGACGACCTGCTACATGTGCGCGTGCCGCTGCGGCATCGATGTGCATATCAAGGACGGCAAGATCCGCTACATCGAGGGCAATCGCGACCACCCTGTGAACAAAGGCGTGCTCTGCGCCAAGGGGTCCGCCGGCATCATGCAGCATTACGCGCCGGCCAGGCTGCGGGCGCCGCTGAAGCGCGTCGGGCCGCGCGGCTCGGGCGAGTTCGTCGAGATTTCCTGGGATGAGGCGCTGGAAACGGCGACGAACTGGCTGGAGACGGTGCGCGAGCGCGATCCGAAGAAGCTCGCCTTCTTCACCGGCCGCGACCAGTCGCAATCGCTGACCGGATTCTGGGCGCAGCAATACGGCACGCCGAACTATGCCGCGCATGGCGGCTTCTGCTCCGTCAATATGGCGGCCGCCGGCATCATGACGATCGGCGGCGCGTTCTGGGAGTTCGGCCAGCCCGATTGGGACCGGACGAAGCTTTTCGTGCTGTTCGGAGTCGCCGAGGATCACGATTCCAACCCGATCAAGATCGGCATCTCGAAGCTGAAGAAACGCGGCGCGCGCTTCGTCTCGGTGAACCCCATCCGCACCGGCTATTCGGCAATCGCCGACAATTGGATCGGGGTCAGGCCCGGCACGGACGGGCTGCTGATCCTCGCCGTCATCCACGAGCTCTTGAAAGCGCGCAAGATCGACGTCGACTATCTCGTTCGCTATTCGAACGCGCCCTGGCTGGTGATCGATGCGCCCGGCACGGCGGACCACGGTCTGTTCGCGCGCGACGGCGAGGGCAATCCGCTCGTCTATGAGACGGTGACGGAGCAGGTCGTAACGCATGGCAGCAAGGGTGCGCGGGTGGCGCTCTCCGGCCGCTACCAACTGGCCGACGGGCGCTTCGCCATTCCATCCTTCCAGCTCCTCGCCGAAAAATATCTCGATCCGAAATACGCACCCGAGAAAGCCGCTGCCGAAACCGGCGTTCCGGTCGACACGATCCGTGGCCTTGCCGCGGAAATCGCCCGCGTTGCCTTCGAGGAGGCGATCGAGATCGACCAGCCCTGGACCGACATGCATGGCGACCGCCACCAAAGCTTCGTCGGCCGGCCGGTTTCCTTCCACGCGATGCGCGGCATCTCGGCCCACTCCAACGGCTTCCAGACGGCGCGCGCGCTGCATCTTTTGCAGGTGCTGATCGGCGCGATCGATTGCCCCGGCGGTTTCCGCTACGAGCCGCCTTATCCGAAGCCGCTGGAGGCGCATCCGACGCCGCACGGCAAGGCGGAGAATTTCGGTTCGCCCAAACCGCTGTCCGGTCCGCATCTCGGGTTCCCACGCGGCCCCGAGGACATGCTGATCGACAAGGAGGGCCGGCCGAACCGCATCGACAAGGCGTTCTCCTGGGACGCGCCGATCGCCGTGCATGGGCTGATGCACATGGTGATCGCCAATGCGCACGCGGGCGATCCGTATCCCGTCGACCTGATGTTCCTCTACATGGCCAACATGGCGTGGAACTCGTCGATGAACACCGCCGGCGTCATCAAGATGCTGGAGGACAAGGACCCCGACACCGACGAGTACAAGATCCCGAAGATCATCTATTCGGACGCCTATTCGTCCGAGATGGTCGCTTATGCCGACCTCGTCCTGCCGGACACGACCTATCTCGAGCGGTACGATTGCATCTCGCTGCTCGACCGGCCGATTTCGGAGCCCGACGCGGTGCAGGACGCGATCCGCTGGCCGGTCGTCGAGCCCGACCGCGATGTGCGCGGCTTTCAGACGGTACTGCTCGATCTTGGTGCGCGACTGCGCCTGCCGGGTTTCGTCGATGGCCAAGGCACGGCGCTCTACAAGGATTACGCCGACTACATCGTGCGGCACGAACGGCGGCCGGGCATCGGCCCGCTCGCCGGTTTCCGGGGTGCTGCCGGCGACCGCGTTGGACGCGGTGCTGCCAATCCGGACCAACTGAAACGCTATATCGAGAACGGCTCGTTCTTCGTCGAGCATATCCCGCTCGAGGCGCAGTTCTTCAAGCACGCCAACAAAGCGTACCAGGACTTTGCAGTCCGCATGGGCTTCTTCGACCAGCCGAAACCGGTGACCTTCCAGCTCTACCAGGAAGTGCTGCAGAAATTTCGACTCTCGGCGGAGGGCGTGCGCGAGCCGGTGGCGCCGGAGACGCATCGCGCGCGCATCCATGCCGCGTTCGACCCGCTGCCGGACTGGTACCAGCCATTCGAGGAAGCAGGGATCGACCGCGATGCGTTCCCCTTTCACGCGATCACCCAGCGGCCGATGGCCATGTACCATTCATGGGGATCGATGAACGCGTGGCTCCGCCAGACCCACACCAAGAACGTGCTGTTTGTACCGGGCGCCATCTGCGCGCAGCATGGGCTGAACGATGGCGACTGGGTGTGGCTCATTTCGCACCACGGCCGCATCAAGGTGCCGATCGCGCGCACCGACGCCGCCAACCCCGACACGATCTGGACATGGAATGCGATCGGCAAACGCGGCGGCGCGTGGTCGCTCGACGCCGACGTGCCGGAAGCCCAAAAGGGCTTTTTGATGAACCATCTGATTCACGAGCTCCTGCCGCCGAAGGGCGATGGGATGCGCTGGTCGAATTCAGATCCGGTAACCGGGCAGGCTGCCTGGTACGATCTGCGGGTCAGCATCGAGAAAGCCGAACCGGCTCAAATCAGCGAGCCGCATTTCCCGGCCAGCCGCCGCACCGAGCCGCCGAAGAGCCGACCGACCGAATTGCGCTACGGACAGGAGTGGGCGGAGTGATCTTGTTAGGTTATCTCGAAGCACCCCCTCACCGGTTTGCTTCCGGCGGCTTCGCCACCGGGCAAACCACCTCTCCCCCTGCCCGGGGGAGAGGAGAGCCGGCCGCAAGGTTAGAGCCAATCGCCGAAGCTGCGCTCCTCTCCCCCGGGCAGGGGGAAAGGTGGCACGGCGAAGCCGTGACGGTGAGGGGGTGCGTCCGACACCCTTCCTCAACGGTCGGAGCGGCCTTGCGATGACATCCCTCCCGTCGCTCCCCACGCCAAAGAAGCTCGGTCTCGTCATCGACCTCGACGTCTGCGTCGGCTGCCATGCCTGCGTCATCTCCTGCAAGGAGTGGAACACCGGTGGCTACGGCAATGCGCTCTCCGATCAGGACCCGTACGGCGCCGATGTCTCCGGCACCTTCCTCAATCGCATCCACACATTCGAGATCATCCCCGACGATGGGCTCGTGGTCGGCGAGGCCGGCGATGCGCGCATCGTGCATTTCCCGAAATCCTGCCTGCACTGCGATGATGCGCCTTGCGTCACCGTCTGCCCGACCGGCGCGTCCTACAAGCGCGGCGAGGACGGCATCGTGCTGGTCGACGAGAGCATGTGCATCGGCTGCGGACTGTGCGCCTGGGCGTGCCCGTATGGCGCGCGCGAAATGGATCTCGCTGCCGGCGTCATGAAGAAGTGTACGCTCTGCGTCGACCGTGTCTACAACGAGACGCTGAAAGAGGTGGACCGCATTCCGTCCTGCGTGCGCACCTGTCCCGCCAATGCACGGCACTATGGCGATCTCGCCGACCCGAACTCGGCCGTATCGATCATGGTCGCGGAGCGCGGCGGCATGGACTTGATGCCGGAGCAGGGGACGCGGCCGGTCAACAAATATCTGCCGCCGCGCCCGCGCAAGGCGCTTGCCAACAGCGCGTCACAGCTTCCGCTTGCCGAGAACACCGACGGCGCGAAGGGATTTTTCGCGTGGCTGGACAGTACATTGGACCGGCTCTGACGTGCATCCCGCTTTCTCGATCATCGTTTTCACGACTCTGTCCGGTTTCGGCTACGGGCTGGCGGCGGTGCTCGGCCTCGGACTGCTCGGTCCCGAATATTGGGCGACGAAGGTGCTGCATGTGCTGGCACTCGCTATGATCTCGGGAGGGCTCTTGTCCTCCACGCTTCACCTCGGCAATCCGCAGCGCGCCTGGCGCGCCTTCTCTCAGTGGCGGTCGAGCTGGCTGTCGCGCGAGGGCGTGATGGCGATCCTCACCTTCATCCCGCTCTGCATTTCGGCATGGCTCTGCCTGTTCGAAGATACATATTCGCCCACTGTCGGACTGGTCGGCGCCGCCGGCTGCATTGTCACCGTCTTCTGCACGGCGATGATCTATGCGTCGCTGAAATCGATCGACGCCTGGCACACCTGGCTGACGCCGCTCTGCTATCTGCTCTTCGCGGCGACGGGCGGCGCGCTTCTTGCCGGCATCGGCACGCTGCTGCGTTTCTACGCCTCATCGATCGAGCTGACCTTGCCTGCGATGGCGCTGCTTGTCGCCGCGTGGCTGTCGAAGATCGTCTGGTGGCGTCGCCTGCGCTCGATGGCGCCGACATCGACGCCGGAAAGCGCCACCGGGCTTGGGGCGATTGGCCGCGTGCGATTGTTTGAACGCCCGCACGTCAATGACAATTACCTGACCCACGAGATGGGGTACCGCATTGCCCGCAAGCATGCGCGAAAACTGTCACGGCTTGCGGTTCTCTATGGCGGCGTCGTGCCGCTGATCCTGCTCACACTGATGCTGGTGACCGGGAGCGGCGCGCCGATACTGTTCTTCCAGCTCGGCGCGCTGCTCCTGTTCGGCGTCGGCGTTGCGATCGAGCGCTGGCTGTTCTTCGCCGAAGCGCGCCACGCGGTGATGAACTACTACTGAAGCTTGCTACTGGGGCTTGCGGCGCGGCACGCGCGGCGGCCGGTTCGACTGCCAGCGCTTGTGGAACCACATCCACTGTCCGGGATCTTCGCGCACCCAGCGCTCCACCGTGTCGTTCAGGAGCTGCGCGGTCGCGACAACATCCACCCGGCCGTCCGCCTCGCGCGGCAGCACGAGCTTCTCCTCGATCTCGAGGCGAAAACGGTTGCCGGGCAGCCGCGTCGAGCGTGCGGCGTAGACGTCGCAGTCGAACTGTCGCGCGAGCTTGGGCAGGACGGGATTGGTCTGGCACTCACGCCCGAAGAAGGTCGTCGGCAAGCCACGGCTGAATTTCTGGTCGACCAGCACGCCGATATTGCCGCCATTGTCCAGGATGCTTGCCAGCGAAAACGCGGCACCTGCGCGCGAGGCGATGAGCGAACCCATCGTCGCCTTGCGCGTGGCCATCACCTTGTCGGCGAGATACGGATTGTTCGGCGGGCGGAACATCGCCGTCACCTTCAGCCCGTAGGCCGCGGCGGCGACCGGCAGCAGTTCGAAATTCCCGAGATGACCGGTGAACAGGATGTGCGGGCGATTTTCGCCGGCGATCCGCTCGAAAATCTTCTCGCCGATCACCTCGACCCGGCCCACCGGCTTGCCGGGCTCGAAGTCGAAGAGCTGGTCGAGGAAAATATACTCGGCGGCCAGCCGCGCCATGTTGCCCCACATGTCCGACGCGATCTTCTCGATCTCAGCCTCGCTCTTTTCGGGATAGGCCTGACGCAGATTGTCGAGCGCGGTGCGGTGCCGGCCGAACCACGGGCCGAAGCGGCGGGCGAAACGATCGGCGAACGCCAGCGCGCGCTCGGGCGGCAGCAATTGGAGCGCGCGCATCGCCGCGAATGCGGCCTGCGCAATCAGCCAGTAATTGGCGCGTTTCAGCGCCATTCGGGCGCGAAAGAGAAACGCCTTCATTGGTTACCCAACGCGCAGGATGATCTTGCCGAACACGTCGCGGCCTTCCATGCGCTTCAGCGCTTCGCCGATGCCGTCGAAATCCACTTCGGTGTCGATCACGGGCGCGACGAGGCCGGCCGCCATTTTCTGCATGGCGTTCACCATGTTCTCCATGCGGCAGCCGAACGAACCGAAGATCTTCAACTGCTGCTGGAAGAGCTGCATCAGGTTCATCGTGGTCGAGACGCCGGACGTCGAGCCGCAGGTGACGAGGCGCCCGCCGCGCTTCATCGACAGCATCGATCCCTGCCAGGTGTCCGCGCCGACATGTTCGAACACGACGTCGACGCCCTTCTTCTTCGTGAGCTTGCGCACGACGCCTTCAAAGCGGTCTTCGCGATAGTTGATGACGTGGTCGGCGCCGAGCGCCTTGGCCCGCTCGACCTTCTCGGCCGAGCCCACGGTGGTGATGACGGTGCAGCCGAGTTTTTTGGCGAGTTGGATCGCGGCTGTGCCAATGCCCGAGCCGCCGGCATGAACGAGGATCGTCTCGCCGGGCTCAAGCTTGGCATTGTCGAACAGCATGTGCTCGACGGTGCCGAAGGTCACGGGCGTAACCGCGGCGCCGATCGCATCGACGCCGGGCGGAGCGGGAACCAGGAGGCGCGCCGGCAGGTTGATTTTCTCCTGCGCAAAACCGTCGAGATGGAAGCCGTGCACGCCGGAGACGTTTTCGCACAGATTGTCGCGCCCCTCGCGGCAGGCCCGGCAGAGCCCGCAGGTGCGCGCGCCGTAGATCGAGACGAGCTGGCCGACGCCGAGATTTGCCACGCCGGGGCCAATCGCCTCGACGACACCGGAGGCCTCCGCGCCAATGGTGAGCGGCAGCTTGCGCTTGGCAAAGGCCATGCCGCGCCAGCCCCAGACGTCGATATGGTTCAGCGCGACCGCATGAATAGCAACGGTGACTTCGCCCTGGCCGGGCGCGGCCGGTGCGGCCACGTCAACCAGCTCCAGCCGGCGGTCTTCGATCAGTTGCAGTGCGCGCATTGGGCCTCTTGGGACGATTGAGGCGCCCGCTTAGTTCGGTTCACGCGCCATGACAAGGCATGTGTTCTGGCCGCCAAAGCCGAAAGAATTGGACAAAACAGCGGAAACGCTGGCTTCGCGCTTGGTGTTAGGCACGACATCCAGCTCGATCGCCGGGTCCGGCTGATCGTAATTGATCGTCGGCGGGATGACTCCTTCGCGCATGGTCATCAGCGAAAAGGCGGCTTCGACGGCGCCCGCTGCTGAGAGGGTGTGGCCGATCATCGACTTGTTCGAGGAGATCGGGATTTTTCGCATCCGCTCGCCGAAAACGCTGGCGAGCGACAGGTGCTCCATCTTGTCGTTCTCCGGCGTCGAGGTGCCGTGCGCGTTGACGTAGTCGATCCGGCCGGTGTCGAAACCTGCGTCGGCAAGTGCGGCCCGCACCGCCGCAATCGCCGGCGAGCCGTCCGGCTTGGAGCGGGTGCGGTGGAAATCGTCGGCGTGTTCGCCGCAGCCGCTGAGGATGCCGAGGATCTCGGCGCCGCGGGCTTCCGCGGCCTCGAGTGATTCCAGCACGAGGGCGGCGCCGCCTTCGGCGAGTACGAAACCATCGCGGTCGCGTGAGAACGGCTTCGACGCCTTTTCCGGAATTTCATTGTTGGTGGAGAGCGCCGACAGCAGCGAGAAGCGGATCAGCGCTTCTTCCGTCGCCGAGCCGTCCGCGCCGATCGAGATCGCGCGCTCGCACTCGCCGCGCCGGATCGCCTCGACGCCGAGCTGGATGGCGGTCGCGCCGGAAGCGCAGGCGGTGGAGAGCGTAATCGGCAGGCCGCGCGCGCCGAGTTTTTCCGACAGGCGGTCGGCGATCGAGCCGAACTGCGTCGACTCGAAAAGGTCGAGGCTGTTCAGGCCGCGCGCCGAGGCGAGCAGCCGATCATAACCCGCGCCGTCTTTCGTCTTGCGGTAGAGCTCCAGCCGGTCGGCCCAGCCCAGTTCCACCGGTGGCGCGGCAAGGAACAGCGGGCCGTCGAAATCGACGCCGCGAAAGCCTGCTTCGTCGACGGCTTCGAGTGCCGCCGTTTCGGCAAGCTCATAGGTGAGCGCGGCGGCGCCCATGCTGCTCGAGGTCAGGAAGTCGATCGTGCCGGCAATCGTCGTGTTCAGATGGTCGACCGGAAAGCGCGTGATCGGATGGATGCCGGAGCGTCCGGCGGTCAGCGCCTCCCAATTGTCCTTCTTGCCAACGCCGAGCGAGGTGACGATGCCGATGCCGGTGACGGCGACGACCGGCCTGCCGAGATGATCCTTGCGCGATGCCATGGGCAAATCCTCAAGCCGCGGTAAGCAGGGCTGCGCCCTCGAAACGATGATAGCCGACCGCGGTCGCGAGGACGCTGTCCGTCTGGCCGGAATATGCCTTCTCGCCGGAGGCGAAGGCCGGGTAGGGTGCATGATTTTTGATCGCCATCGCGGCAAGCGCCACCGCGAAGGGGAACTGCGCTTCCTTGAGATGGCCGGTCAGCGACGTCAGCCCGCGATAGGCAAGCGTGGCGTCGGCATCGAGAGCGACCTTCTCCGCCGCGGTCGGCAGATGCGTCCCCGAGGCAGCCGAAATCAGCAGGCTCTCCTTCGCCGGCCGGTCGAGCGAGCCGATGAGCCTGGTGACTGCCTCGGCGTAGTCGCCCTTGTTGCGGCGCGCATTGCCGGACGCGACCTTGCTCACCACCGCATAGGGCGTACGACCGCGCTTCTCAGCATGCCCGCGCGATTCCAGCACGAGGAAGGCCGCGCCGGAGCCGGTGATTAATCCGCCGCCTTCGGCGCCTTGCCGGTTCCAGACCGGTTGCCACGGTGCGCGATGCAGATAGCCGCCGAGCTCCTGGCCAAGCAGCATGTCGTGATGTTCGGTCTGGAACGCGCCGCCGAGCAGGAGGTGCGTGGACTGACCCGAGCGGATACGCGCGGCGGCCGTCTCGACGGCCGAAACACCGGCGCCTTCCTCGCCCATGAAGGTGCGCGACGAGCCGATCACCTTGTGGACGATGGAAATGTTGCCGGCGAGCAGGTTGGAAAGCTGCGCCAGGAAGAGGGTTGGCCTGAGTTCGGTGGTGAGTTTCTCGTTCAGGAGCACGCCGGTGTCGCTGCGCGTCTCGGAGGCGGCGAGAATCAGCGAATCGACGTTCTCGTCGCGCTCGCCGCCGCCGGCCGCGATGATCATGTCCATGGAGGCGCAGAGCGCCTCGTCACCCTTGATGCCGGCATCGTCCAGCGCAAGCCCCGCAGTATAGGTGCCAAGCCGCTGCCAGGTCTCCATCTGGCGCTGGTCGCCGCGCTTGGCGATCTGCTGGTTCCAGTCGATTTCCGGTAGCGGGTGGACGGTGTAGGGCGCGTAGCGCGTCGAATCGATGACCGGCTTCGGCTCGGTCGCCGTCAACGCGCTCCAATGCGCGTCGACGCCGACGCCGAGCGACGAAACAAGGCCAATACCGGTGATAACGACGTCGTGGGCGGTCATGCGGCCTTGTCGGCCAGCCGGGCAGGGGCCGTCAAGTCGCTGGAGCCGCCTTGGCGGCCACCAGCTCGTCGATCTTGGCGCACAGGTTCTTCATCAGGAAGTACTCTTCCGTCGAAACCTTGCCGTCATTGACGTTCTGCGTCCACTTCTCGAGCGGCACCTTGATGCCGAATTCCTTGTCGATCGCAAAGACGATGTCGAGGAAATCGAGGCTGTCGATGCCCAGATCGTCGATCGTGTGGCTTTCGGGCGTGATCGTCTCGATGTCGATCTCGCTGGTGTCCGAAATGATCTTGGCAACTTTCTCGAAAGTCGTGGGCACGTGCAAAATCCCTGGAAATGCCGTCGCTGCGGCCTGAAAAACTTGGCGTCCGGACGGCCGGATGCGGGCGGTTTGGCGCTGTCTAATCGTTTTTTGGGGGCAGGAAAAGGGGCGAATGTTCAAGCTTGTCAGTGGCCGGGGCCGACCACGGGCCTCCCCAGGCACCCCACTGGCGCGTTTCCGCTCGCAAACACTCATAGATTGTGTTGAATTGGGCCAGTGATGTGGGGGGCGAATTGGACGCATCAGCCGAGGGGTTCGTAAAGGCCGTCGAAGCGACATACGGCGCCGCGGCGGACCCATCGCAATGGCCCCGCGCGCTTTGGGCCATCGCTCGCTGCTTCGGCGATGTCGGCGCGGCGATCAGCTATCAACGAGACGACGGCAGTCTCGGCGCGATCGTTTCGCCAGGCATGGAGCCGGGGCAGCGCGAATATGACGAGCACTGGTGGCAACAGGACATCCGCTTTACGCGTGGTCACGAATTGGGGTTCGTTGCGGCCGGCGACACGATCACCGACCGGCATGTGGTGACCGAAGACGAGATAAAGACCCATCCCTTCTACGCCGACTTCCTCGCCGAATACGGGCTGCGCTGGTTTGCCGGGACAAACATCTCTCCCGACCCCTCTATGCGCGCTGTCCTCTCCGTTCAACGCGTGGCCGTCAAACCTCCGTACAGCGATGAGGAGCTGGAACTGCTGGCGAGGTTCGGCCGGCATGTCGAGGCTGCGCTGCGGCTCGGTATCCGGCTGCTGGACGCGGAGCTGACCACGCTCAGCCTCGGCGACGCGCTCGCGCGCCTCGGGGTGGGCGTTTTCCTGCTTGACGGCTCGGCACGGGTTCTTTTCTCGAATCCCGCGGGCCAGCGTCTGACAGGCGCCGGGCTGACGGTTCGCAACCGGCACCTGTCCGCATTCGGCGGCGTGCAGCAACGCGCCCTGAGCACCGCGATCAAGACCGCGCTTGCGGAACCCCCCGATTCCTGGAGCGCAGCGCAGCGTCCGATCCTGCTTGACGGCGGCGGCTCACACCGATTCCTGGCCGCCTACGTCCTGCCGGTGCGCGCGCGAGCCAATCAGCCTGCGGACATCGTCCTGAGCAACGTGCGGGCGCTCGTTGTCGTGCCGGCTTCCGGCCCCTCCGATCCGCCGGACCCTGCGATCGTCCGCGACCTGCTTGGCCTGACGCTCGGCGAGGCGCGCGTTGCATCGCTCGTCGGCCACGGCCTGGCGCCGCGCGATGCGGCCGAAAGGCTGGGGATTGCCGAGGCGACGGCGCGCAACCTGCTGGGTCGCGTCTTTGCCAAGGTCGGCGTCTCCCGCCAAAGCGAACTGACGGCGCTGTTGTCGAAGCTTGTGCTGGAATAGCAGGCCGCCGACTGCCATCCGAGTCTTGTATCTTATATAAGACTTGATATCTCTTTGCCTCATGGCAACAGTCCTCGTCGCCGGCGTCGCGGTCATCGATTTCGTCTTCCAGCTCGACGAAATGCCCCGCCGCGCCGAAAAATATCGCGCGAAGGACGCCGAGATCATCGGCGGCGGCGGCGCGGCCAATGCCGCCGTGACGATCGCCCGGCTTGGCGGGTCGGCGATGCTGGCGACACGGCTCGGCGACGATGCGATCGCCGACATGATTCTCTCTGACCTGGCGCGCGAAAAGGTCGATTGCGCGCTGGTGAAACGGCTGCCCGGCAAACGCTCGTCGTTCTCGTCGGTGTTTGTCGACGCGCTCGGCGAGCGGCAGATCGTCAATTTTCGCGACATGGGCATGAGTTTCGATGCGGACTGGCTGACGCCGATGCTGCCGTCGGCGTTTGACGCAGCCCTTGCCGATACCCGCTGGCCACAAGGCGGGCCGGTCGTGCTGAAGGCAGCGCGGGCGGCGGGTGTCCCCGCCGTCGTCGATGCCGAGGCGCCGATCCAGGAAGCGATGGAGACGATCCGCGCCGGCACGCACATCGCCTTCTCGCGCCAAGGGCTCAGCGACTATGCCGGTTCCGACAATGTCGAACGCGGCCTGACGCTGGCGGCGGAAGAGACCGGCGCGTGGGTCTGCGTGACCGACGGCGAGAAGGATGTCGTCTTCCTGTCCAAGGGCGAGTTCGGCCGGGTGCCGGCGTTTCCGGTGACGCCGGTGGATACGCTGGCTGCCGGCGATGTCTGGCATGGTGCGTTCGCGCTACGCCTCGCCGAAGGCACGGCGGAGCCTGAAGCGATCCGCTTCGCCAATGCCGTTTCGGCGATGAAGTGCCTGAAGCTCGGCGGGCGTGCGGGTGTCCCCACCCGCGCCGAGGCCGAAGCCTTCATGCGGGAGCGGTCATGACCGCTCAGTTGAAGACGATGCGGCCGAGTACGTGCAGGCCTTCGCCCTCGGCGCGGACGATCACCGCTTCACCCTCGCGCGCGCTGACGCCGGCGATGGCGCGGATCGTTTCGGGATGCGTGACCAGGATCAGATTGCCGGAGCCGGAGAAGTCCGCGATCTGCTTCAGCACCGCGGCCTTCTGCTCCGCGGCTGCCGCTTCGTCGGCCAGCGGCAGGCCGAGCGCATCGAGCCTCTCCGGTTCGTCACGGAAGGCGATTTCGGCAGTGTCGAGGCAGCGGCAATACGGGCTGGAGACGACACGCTCGGTTTCGGCGGCGCGCGCCGCGAACAGCGCGCCCATCTTGCGTGCCTGCTGTTTGCCGCGGTCGGACAGATTGCGCTGGGTCGAGCATTTTTCGATGTCGACGGTCGCAGGGTCGACCGTGCCGGTCGCATATGCGTGCGCGAGCAGCACGACGTGGCCGCCGTCGCGCAGCAGCGCCCAGCCGGCTTCCGTCGCCTGCGCGGACGTCACCGCAAAAAACGCCAGAACGATTGTCGCGAACCTCAGCATCCAGCCTCTTTCACCCTCATGGGCATATAGGGAAGGGACGGCGGCATGAAAGGCAAGCCTAGAAGCAAGCCGGTGATCGGCGTGCTGCCGCTCGGGCGACCGACCTTCGACGTGCCTTACGCAGAGGAACGGCTGGCCGCGATTTACTCGGCACTCGATGCAGCGGGCGTTGGCAGCATTGAAGGTTGGCGCCAGCTTCTGTTCGATGCGACGGCGACGCGGGCGGCAGTCGCCGCGCTGAAACCGTTGAAGCCCGATGTCATTCTCATTCTGCAGGTGACGTTCACAGATGCGTCAATGGCGGTTGAGATTGCCGGCGCGTTCGATGCGCGGCTGGCGATCTGGGCGATTCCGGAGCCGCGCATCGGTGGGCGGCTGCGGCTCAATGCCTTCTGCGGTCTGAACCTTGCCGCTCATGCGCTCGGTCTTGACGCCAAGCCATTTGGCTATCTGTTTGCCGCGCCGGAAGCAGACGGTATTTCGACCGCGATCGCCGAATTGTTGTCCGGCGGCCGGCGGAGCACGCCGGTCCCGGCTCGCGCTCCCACAGCAGGCTCCAGCGCCGGCCGCGATGCCGTTGCCGCCATCCGCGGCGCGAAGATCGGCCGGATCGGCGCGCATCCCGACGGGTTTCATACTTGCGCATACGATGCCGCGAAGTTGAACCAACTTGCGGGCATCTCCGTGGAATCGCTTGATCTGGAGTCGTTTTTCGCCCGCGCCCATGCGGTGAACGACAATGAAGCACGGGCGCAACGCGTCCTGGCCGAGGCTGTCGCGGGCGGACTGAATCAGGTCGACCAGCCGCAACTCGACCGTTCGCTGCGGCTCAAATCCGCGATCGAAGGTTTTCGCGCCGACCGTGGCTTCGACGCCTTCGCCATCCGCTGCTGGCCCGAGACGTTCACCGAATATGGCGGCGCGGTGTGCGGGCCTGTGGCGATGATGGGCGAGAAGCGCGTGCCCTGCGCCTGCGAGGCGGATGTCTATGGCGCGGTGACGTCGCTCCTGATGCAGACGGTCGCCGACGCGCCAGTTTTCCTCGCGGACCTTGTTGATCTCGACGAAGCAGACGATACGGGCGTGGTCTGGCACTGCGGTCAGGCGCCGGCTTCGCTGGCCGATCCGGACGCGCATCCGCGCGCGACCATTCACACCAACCGCAAAATGCCGCTGCTGTTCGAGTTTCCGCTGAAAGCCGGCCGCGTGACGATCTTCAGGATCAGCCAGGCGCGCGGCGACACCGTTGCCGTCATCGGCGTCGGCGAGATGCTGAAGCGGCCGATGGCGTTCACCGGCACGTCGGGCGTCCTCCGATTTGACTCCGGCGTCGCGAAGGTCCGCGATACCGTCATGGGCGCTGCACTCGAGCATCATTTCTGCATCGCCTATGGCGACCATCGCGCAGCCCTCGAAAGCGCCGCGGCGGCGCTCAACATTCCCGTTCTGGATCTATGATGGATATCGTTCGCTACGCACTGATCGGCTCGGGCATGATGGGCCATGAGCATTTGCGCAATCTGGCGCTGATCCCGGGCGCGACGGTGGTGGCGGTCTCGGACCCCGACGAAAGCATGCGGCTCTCCGCGCAGGCGCTGGCGGGCGAGGGATGCCGGGCGTTTGCCGATCACCGCGCGCTGCTCGACAGCGTGCAATGCGATGCATTTCTGGTTGTCAGCCCGAACCACACGCATGCGGCGGTGCTCCAGGATATTTTGCCGGCCGGCAAGCCGGCCCTCGTGGAAAAGCCGCTGTGCTCGACGGTCGCGGACTGCAAGGCGGTCATCGAGCTCGCGGCGGAGCACAAGACGCCGGTGTGGGTCGCGATGGAGTATCGCTACATGCCGCCGCTGCAGCGGCTGATGGCGGAGCTCGCCGCCGGAACGGCCGGCGCGCTACGCATGATCTCCATCCGCGAGCATCGTTTTCCGTTCCTGAAGAAGGTCGGCGACTGGAACCGCTTTTCCGTCAATACAGGCGGTACAATGGTAGAGAAATGCTGCCACTTCTTCGACCTGATGCGACTGCTGGCGAAAGCCGAACCGATCCGTATCTACGCGTCCGGCGCGATGGACGTGAATTTCCAGAACGAGCGTTATGACGGAAAAAAACCGGATGTCATCGACAACGCCTTCGTCATCGTTGACTTCGCCAATGGCGTGCGCGCCATGCTCGACCTGTGCATGTTCGCGGAAGGCTCGTTCTGGCAGGAGTCGATCTCGGCCGTCGGGGATGCGGCGCGCATCGACGCGTTGATCCCAGGCCCGGCGCGCTTCTCGCCGGAGGGCAAGGAACGCGCCTCCGAGATCGTGATCTCGCCGCGCGCGACGAAGATCGAGCGGCGCGAGACTGTGCATACCGACACTGCGATCCTCGCCGCCGGCGACCATCACGGCTCGACCTATTTCCAGCATGTGAAGTTCAACCGGCTGGTGCGCGAAGGCGGCGTGCCGGAAGTCTCGCTGGAGGACGGGCTGAAGGCGGTGATGATCGGGGCAGCGGCGGAAGAGTCCGCACGGACGGGCAGGGCGGCAGAGCTCGCTCTCCCCTAGGAGACGGGATGTCAGTAGCCTGTCGCTGGCCTAACCAAGCCGTCTTGCGGGCGGCACGCTCCGCGCGGCATCTAGAGCCATAAACGGAGCCCAGCGATGATCCTCATTGGCCAGTACGATTCATCTTTCGTCCGCCGCGTCGGCATCGCGCTGACGCTCTACGGCATACCGTTCGAGCACCGGCCGTGGTCGACATTTGGCGATGCGGAAAAGATCCGGCCGTACAATCCGCTGCTGCGCGTGCCGACGCTGGTGCTCGACAGTGGCGACGTGCTGATCGACAGCCATGTCATCCTCGACTACGTCGATGGCCTCGTGCCGGCCGAGACGCGGATGTACCCGGTGACGGAGCCGGAACGTCACAGGGCGCTGAAGGTCGCAGCACTTGCGACGGGCATGGGCGACAAGACGGTCAGCCTGTTCTACGACAAGGCCTTCCACAAGGAGGCGTCCAAGCCGCTCGGCGAGCGCATCCGGTCGCAGATCTTCGCGGTGCTCGCCACGCTGGATGCCGATCGCGCGTCGCGAAAGGCGCAATACTGGTTCGGCGACCGGATCGGTCATGCCGACATCGCCGTGACCGCGGTGCTGCGGCATATGTCGGAGGCAATCCCGGATCTGTTCGCGTTTGACGATTTTCCGGCCCTGGATGCGCACCGCCAGCACTGCGAGGCGCTGCCGGTGTTCAAGCAGATCAGCCAGCCCTTCATCGCGCCCGCATAAGGCGCCTTACATCTTGGCGAGCTGTTCCTTGATCAGATTGATCTTCTGATCGGTCAGCGGGATGACGGCTGCGAAGCCGACTTGCACAAACGCCTCTTTCGCGGCCTCGAAATATTCGATGGCGCGTTCGAAGTCCGGTTTGCCGCCACCCTTCGAGCCCTTCGACCAATATACGTCGCCGATGTTGTTCTGAGTGAAGGCCCACTGCATCGGCTGCGCCTCGCGGGTGAACACCTTGTCCGCCGCTTCGAATGCAGCCTTCGCCTCATCGAGGTAATTCGCGTCCGGCTTGAAATTCGACAGGTTGAGCAAACTCATGCCGAGGCCGTTCTGCGCGGTGGCCCACTCCACCGGCGCGTTCTCCATCGTCATGACTTCCAGCGCCAGACGCCGCGCCGCCGCGGACAGTTCGAGGTTTTCCAGCATATCCTCGTGGGTGGCGAGCGACTGCCTGACACCGCCGATGCCTGCCTGGGCGAAAGCCCAGGTGCGCGCATTGTGTTCGCGGGATATCTCCTTCAGCGCATTCTCGTACGCCCTGATCGCGTCCTTCATCACCCTGGGATCGTTGGTGAGCGCGCCCAGAAGCTGGAGCGTGTTGCCGATATTGTGCTCCGTTTCGGCCCAGTCTCGCGGCAGTTCGCGGCGCGTGTAGACACGCTCAGCCAGTTCGAACGCCTCGACCGAGGCCTTGAGCTTGCCGACGTCCTGTGTGCGCTGGCCGATCGTCTGTAGTGCGGAGCCGAGATTGTTCTGCACCGACGCCCAGTCGAGCGGCAGCTTCTTTCGGTCGAAGACGGTCAGCGCCTCATTATAGGAGGCCGCGGCTTTCTCAATGTTCTCGATGCCGCTTTCAAAGCGCCCGAGAGCGCTGTAGGCGTTGCCGATGTTGAGCTGCGTTGCCGCCCAATCGAGCGGGAATTGCTCTTTGGTGCGCACTGTCAGTGCGTCCGTGAATACGGCGACGGCGTCGTCGATTTTCGCATTATCGTTGAGGTTGCCGCCGAGCGTGACCAGCGTGTTGCCGAGATTGTTCATCGTCATTGCCCACATGGTGGGCTGGGACGCACGCGTCAGCACTTCCAGTGCGGCGCGATAAGCGGCCTCGGCCTCCATCAGCGTCGCAGCTTCGGCCTCACGCTGGCCGAGCGTGTAGAGTGCGATGCCGATATTGTTCTGCGTCGAGGCCCAATCATTCGGAACCTTGGCGCGATCGCGCATGGTGAGCGCGGTGCGGAACGCCTCGACGGCCAGCTTCAGCGTGTCGGTGCCAGCCTCGTGGCGGCTGAGTTCCAGCAGAACATTGCCGATATTGTTCTGCGCGGCCGCGGCGTTCAAATCGTCCTTTTCGGCAACGAACACATCCAGCACCTCGCGAAAAGTCGCCAGAGCGTCGTTCAACGATTTAGGGTCGATCTCGCGCTCGCCGATCGTCTGCAATACGACGGCCTGGTTGTTCCTGGTGATCGCCCAGTCGCGCGACCGGTCGTTGGGCGGCAGATAGCTGACGATGACGTCATAGGCCTGCACGGCGGCCTGCAACGCGTCGACGTCGCCGGTGGCGTCGCCGTGCGCGTTAAGGGCCTCGGCCTCGAGATTCTTGTAGTTCCAGCGCAGCGTATCGTCCCAGCGCTCGATCAGCTCGAACGCCTTGCTGTAGTCCTCGGCCGCCGCCTTGAACTGGAAGACGAGCATCGAGGCGTCGGCGCGTTTGGCGTAGACGGCGGCGTCGGCGATGCGCTTCTGCTTCACCTCGTCTTCTGCTGCGTCGACCGCGTCCATGTTCTCCTCGATGCGGCCGATGGCATCGTCGAGGAAGAGCTTTGCCGTGACGATCGCGCCTTCTTCGATGGCGCGGTCGGCGGCGGCGGTGAGGCGCAGAATGTCAGGATCGTCGGTGCGCAGCGCGCGCCGTTGGTCCATCATCTTCTTCAGCCGCTCGGCCTGGGCGTCGAGCATCTGCCCCAGCTCGTTCGGGTCCTGAGGGATCGCCTGCTCTTCGTCGAGTGCGCGGAGAACGCCGTAAAGCGCGTCGAGCGGCACGCTGTCCTTTGCCGCCACCAGCTCGACCTGCTGGCGGTTGGCGTCGGGGAGTTCGGAAATGGTGAGCAGCAGCTTGCGCCGCTCACCGGTGATCATCGCATCCTCGCCTTCGGGTTCGTCCACGGCGGCGCCGAAATAGAGCAGACGGCGCAAACTCTCGTTCACCCACGGACGCTGCTCGGTCTTCGTGTCGAGATAGACTTCCTCGGTCACCATGCGCATGACCGCGCCGAACTCGGCGCCGTTCATCGCGCCGAGGTGGCGAAGCAGCGCTGCCGCATAGGGGCTGTTCTCGCCGGCGACGCCGTCGAGGGCAGGGTGGCCCGGCTCGGCAGCGAAACCGATCACCATGCCGAGGTTATCGGTCGTTGCCTTGGCCTCGGTCTTGAGCGTCGCCGCGCCCCGCGTCGGCATCAAACCGCTGACGCCGACCGGCGCGCCCGGGTCGGCCGCGTCCTTCTTGACGATCGCGCCCTCTGGGAATGGATTCGTGCGGCAGGCGTCGAGCAGCACGATGGTGACCGGCACCGTCGCCTTGAGCTGATCCATGACCGCCGAAAGCGAAACAAGCGCCTCGCCGGCGTGGTCCAGTGAGGACACATCCGCGTCGACTGGGATCAACCAGTTGTCCCCGCCGGATTCGATGCCGTGGCCTGAGTAGTAGAGAAACGCGACGTCCGCGCCTTCGGCATCCTCGACGAAGCGCTCCAGATCGCGCTGCAGCTTGGCCGCATCGCGATCGGTAACGCTTCGGGCGTCGAAACCCATATCGGAGAGCAGGCCGACCATGTCGCGCGCGTCGTTGGCCGGGTTCGGCAGCGCGCTGATGTTCTGGTATTTCGACTGGCCGATCACCAGCGCGACGCCATTCAGGCTCGGCGGCTCCTCGGCGCCCACGAAGGCTGCGCTGAAAAGGGTGAGAAACGCGGCGACGAGCAGCCGCCCGCACCAGGTTCTGGAGATCGCAAAAGCCGAAATCATGCCCGCCGCTTTATCCCGGACTGTGTTGCCACTCTATGTCGCTGGGGAAAATAACCAGATTGAGGCAAAGGCTGGCGGATTGCATGGCGCGGCGCGGTCGCTTATCAGGCGGCCGAAATGTCCCCTGTCATCGAAACCATCCTGTTCATCTTCGGCCTTGTCGCGCTGGGCTACCTCGCCGGCCTGACCGGCTACCTGAAAGCCGAAGTCGGCGATGGGATCGCGGCTTTTGCCGTCAGTGTGGCGCTGCCGCTGCTTTTGTTCAGCACCATGGCAAATGTCGATTTCCATGGCGCTGCGCCCTGGGGGCTCTGGGCAGCGTATTTCACGGCGATCGTCGTCGCCTGGACGGCGGGGCATCTGACCGTGACACGAATCTTCGGTCGGGACGGCGCGGCAGGGGTCGTCGGCGGCGTGACGACGTCGTTTTCCAACATCGTGCTGCTCGGCATCCCGTTCATGATGGGCGTCTTCGGGCAGGACGGGTTCGAGATCCTGTCGCTGCTGATCTCGGTGCATCTGCCGATCATGATGATGGCGTCGATCGTCCTGTTCCAGATTTTTGGCCGCGACCGCGCCGTGCCGGTCAAGACGATGGAGCTGATCCGCGATTTTCTCTGGAAGCTGCTCACCAATCCGCTGGTCGTGGGCATTCTGTGCGGACTGCTGTGGCGCGCAGTCGGACAGCCACTGCCGGCATTGGCGTCGCGCTTTGTCGATGCGCTCGCCGATATCGCGTCGCCGCTCGCCCTCTTTGCGGTCGGGCTCGGGCTGCGGAAATTCGGCATATCCGGAAACGTCCGCCCGGCGCTGGCGATCGCCGGCCTCAAGCTCTTCCTCTTGCCTGCTGTCGTGCTCTGCACGGCGTGGCTGTTCGGCCTGCCGCCGCTGACTGCCAAGGTCGCCGTGGCGGCTGCCGCGCTCCCCGCGGGCGTCAATTCGTATCTGATCGCCACGCAATTCGGGACGGGGCAGGCGCTGGCATCGAGCGCCATGACGATCGGCACCGGCGCCGCCGTCGTCACCACGGCGATCTGGCTGTCCATAGCGTCTATGGTGTTCGGCTAGTCTTGGGGCGCATGACCATATCCGAAAAAGTCTGCGAATTTTTGCTGCGCTGACCTTCGGTTCTCGATGGCTAGCGCAAATCCGAGCTGTAATGCACGACGTCGGTCAGGCAGCGCGACAGGCGCAGCTCGACCGGATGTCCCTCCAGGTCGTAGGCAACCCGGTTGATCTCCAGCAGCGGCGTGCCCTGCGGGCAGCCAAGCTCGCGCGCATCCGCCTTGGAAGCGGCGATCGCCTTCAGCCGCTCGCCGGCGCGGCCAATGGTGATGCCCCAGCGCTCCGAATAGAGCCGGTAGACATTGTTGGGCACGGTTTCCAGGTCTTCGAAACCGGCGAAGCGCTTCAGCGACAGCGAAATCGTCTCGACGATCATCGGCTTTTCGTCGATCGTGCGGACGCGCTCGAGACGGATGACATCGCCACCGGCGGCTATTTTCAGCTCCCGCCGCTCGACCTCGTTCGCGGTTTCGCGCAACCGTTTCAGGATGCGGGAATTGGGAAAGCTGCGCGCGCCGCTGTCGGGAACCAGCCGGTAGAACTGGAACAGGATTCGGCTTTCCTCCGGCTCCGACACGAACGTTCCGCGGCCTTGCCTCCTGATCAGCAGGTTTTCCGCGGTCATCGCGTCCAGCGCCTTGCGGATCGTTCCCTGGCTGACGCCGAGCTCCTTAGCCAGGTCGATTTCGGAAGGGATCAACTGGCCCGGCTGCCAGGCGCCATCAATCAGGCGCCGGACGAGGTTTTCACGCACCTGCGCATAGAGCGGGCGGTAGGCAAAAGCCGCCGTTTCGGCGGTTTCGGACATGCGTCTTCCCTTCCTTTGGACCGCGCTATCTCTATCTCCGCGCGGTTGACTTTGAAAGGTCCTGTATCTTATGTCTTATATAAGACTTGCAGATGACCGGCAAACCGATGACGATCCCTCACCTCCTCGTTCATGAACACAAGGACAATGTCGGCGTCGTCGTCGTCGAAGGGCTGAAAGCCGGCACGAAGATGCTGGGTGTCGTCACCGGTGACAATTCGAGCTTCGAGCTCACCGCGAAGAACGACGTGCCGATCGGGCACAAGGTCGCGCTGAAGGCGCTGAAGTCCGGCGATACCGCAATCAAGTACGGAGAGGATATCGGCCGCTTCGTCGCGGATGTGGAGATGGGGGGCCATGTTCACGTCCACAATCTGAAGACGAAGCGCTGGTGAGAGCGCGGGCGCGGAGCGGCACCTTCGCGCCCGCAGCCAGCAGAACAGGGATCGGCATGGCCTCCAAATATTCCAACATTACGTTCAAAGGCTATCGTCGCGACAATGGCCGCGTCGGTGTGCGCAACCATGTCATCATCCTGCCGGTGGACGATATTTCGAACGCGGCGTGTGAGGCGGTCGGCAACAATATCAAGGGCACGATGGCGCTGCCGCACGCCTATGGCCGGCTGCAATTCGGAGAAGACCTCGATCTGCATTTCCGCACGATGATCGGCACCGGCGCCAATCCGAACGTCGCGGCGGTAATCGTCATCGGCATCGAGCCCGGCTGGACGAAAAAGATCGTCGACGGCATCGCTGAAACCGGCAAACCAGTCGCGGGCTTCTCGATCGAGCAGAACGGCGATCTGAAGACGATCATGGACGCTTCGCGCAAGGCGAAGGAGTTCGTCCACTATGCCAGCGAGCTGCAGCGCGAGGAGTGCTCTGTCTCCGAACTGTGGGTCTCGACGAAATGCGGCGAGAGCGACACGACGACCGGACTCGGCTCATGCCCGACGGTCGGCAACATGTATGACAAGCTCCTGCCTGAAGGCATTTACGGCTGCTTTGGCGAGACATCGGAGATCACCGGCGCCGAGCACATCGCCAAGGCCCGCGCGATCAATCCAGATGTCGGCGAGCGCTGGTACACAATGTGGAAGGCGTATCAGGACGACGTGATCGAGGCGCACAAGACCGACGATCTGTCGGAAAGCCAGCCGACCAAGGGCAATATCGAAGGCGGACTGACAACGATCGAAGAGAAGGCGCTCGGCAATCTCGAAAAGATCGGCAGGACATCGAAGTACATCGACATTCTCGAGCCTGCCGAGGCGCCGAAATCCGGTAAGGGCCTCTACTTCATGGACTCGTCCTCAGCGGCGGCCGAGTGTGTGACGCTGATGGCCGCGGGCGGCTACGTCGTGCACACCTTCCCGACGGGTCAGGGCAATGTGATCGGCAATCCGATCGTGCCGGTCATCAAGATCACGGCAAACCCCCGCACGGTGCGCACCATGGGCGAACATGTTGACGTCGACGTGTCCGGTATCCTGCGCCGCGAGATGACGATCGACGAGGCGGGCGATGCGCTCATCGACATGATCGTGCGCACGTCGAATGGCCGGATGACCGCGGCGGAGGCGCTCGGCCACCGCGAATTCGTGATGACGAAGCTTTATCGGAGTGCGTGAAGGCTACTTCTGCCGAAGATTGGCAGAGATCGAATCGACCGCCGCGAGCAGGACATCCAAGTCGTGGCGATACGCTTCCCAGACCGGCCCAGCTTTCACTTTGTGATAGTCATGACGAATGACATTCCCAATCCCAGCAACGTCCTTCCAGGCGACCTCCGGATGCCGCGCCTTCGCATCGTTGGGGATACTGCGCGACGCTTCGCTGATGATCTCAAAGTAGCGCTCGGCAGCCCTTCTCGTGTGTCGTTCCTTCGCGAAATCTTCGAAGGATTTGCCGGCCAGAAGGTCGCGCAAATCCGCGATCGCATCACGGATGTGCTCAAGACGCCCCTCAACTGTCGGCTTCATGCCGCTTCGAAAATCTGGATGAGGTCGTCCGAAATTCGGCTGCGGAACTTCGAAGGTACCTCGTCACCGTCGATGGTGGCGTATGTTTCCACCCCCAGCTGTTCAGTCAAATCGACGTGCACGCCGGCCAAATCGATAAGTGAAAACTTCGCCTTGGAATCAACTTCAATCAGCAGATCCAAATCGCTGTCCTCGCGGTTGTCGCCGCGCGCACGAGAGCCGAACATTTGCAGGCGCGTGATGCCGCGCGCACGGAGTTCCGGCTCCATCGCCCTCAACTTCTCTATGATCTCTTCGCGTGTCATGGCTGCAACAGTATCTGTCTGTCCAACGGCTCACTTTAGCATATGGTCGCGCCGACCTACAATTTCAGCCTTTGCCGGCCGAGAATAGACCTGCACAATGCCCGATATCGTCGTTACCGAATTCATGGATGAAGCAGCGGTTTCGCTGCTCCAGACCAGATACGAGACGCTGTACAATCCCACGCTGGTCGATCGGCCGGACGATCTGGCGGCGGCGGTCTCGGATGCGCGGGCGTTGATCATCCGCAACCGGACGCAGGTGCGTGGCACGCTGCTTGAACAAGCGACCAAGCTCAAATGCGTCGGACGCCTCGGCGTCGGGCTCGACAATATCGACGTGGACGCTTGCAAGGTGCGCGGGATTGCGGTTTTTCCGGCGACGGGCGCCAACGATTTGTCGGTCGCGGAATATGTGATCACGGCGTCGCTGATGCTGCTGCGCCGCGCTTGGCTCTCGTCGGTGGAGGTCGCCGAGGGTGCATGGCCGCGCCAAAAAATGATCGGCCGCGAACTTGCCGGCAAGACAATGGGCCTCGTCGGCTTCGGCGCGATTGCGCGCGAGGTCGGGTGGCGCGCCGCGGGCTTCGGCATGAATGTTGTCGCTCACGATCCTTATCTGATGGCCGACGACCCGGCGTGGCAAATGGTACGCAACGTTTCGCTCGACGGGCTGATGGAGTTGTCTGACGTCGTGTCGCTGCATGTGCCGCTGACAGCATCGACCGTGAACGTGATCGACGCGCAGCGGCTGTCGCTGGTGAAGCCCGATGCAATTCTGATCAATGCCGCACGCGGCGGAGTCGTCGACGAGGCTGCACTGGCGGAAGCGTTGAAGGCCGGGAAACTTGGCGGTGCCGCACTCGACGTTTTCGCGGAAGAGCCACTGACGGCGGAGACCGGCGCGAAGTTTGCCGACATTCCGAACCTGATCCTGACGCCACACATCGCCGGCGTGACGGAGGAATCGAATGTGCGCGTCTCGCATCTGATCGCCGGGCTCGTCCTCGCGCATCTGGAGAAGGCCTGATGGCCGAGCAGAGACTGTCGGTCGCTGAGGCGCACGCACTCGTTTGCGGGGCGCTGACCGCAAACCGGACATCGATCGAGAATGCGGTTTCGGTCGCCAGCGCGCTGGTCGGCGCGGAATTGGTCGGGCAGGGCGGGCACGGGCTGCGGCGGGTGGCCGCCTATGCCTCGCAATCCAAAGTCGGAAAGGTGGACGGTTTTGCCACGCCTCAGGTGACGCGGACACGACCTGCCGCAGTCAGCATCGACGCTGCGCACGGCTTTGCCTATCCGGCGCTGGATCTGGCGACCGCAGAGCTGGCCGAGATTGCGCCGAAGCAGGGTATTGCCATGGCCGGCATTCGCCGCTCGCACCACGCCGGTGTCGCCGGGCTTCCGGTCGAGGCGCTCGCCGGAAAAGGCCTGGTCGCCCTTTTCTTCACCAATTCACCACCCTCGATGGCGCCCTGGGGCGGCAGCAGGGCATTGTTCGGGACCAACCCCATTGCGTTCGCGGCGCCGGCTGCAAATGGCGCGGCAATCATCGTGGACGTCTCGCTGTCCAAAGTCGCGCGCGGAAAGGTGATGGCAGCGTCCCAGAAGGGCGAAAACATCCCGCAAGGCTGGGCGCTCGACGCCGAGGGCCAGCCCACCACCGACGCAAAAGCCGCGCTCGCTGGCACAATGCTGCCGACTGGTGATGCCAAGGGTGCGACCCTTGCCCTTATGGTAGAACTGCTTGCCGCCGCGCTGACCGGCGCTAACTACGCCTTTGAGCAGGCATCGTTCTTCGACGACAAGGGTTCGCCGCCCGGCACAGGGCAGTTTCTGATCGCGATTGATCCCGAGGCGTTCGGTGGGGTAAGAGCGGTCGCCCGGTTCACGGAGATGGCTGAAGCCATTGCTGGCACGCCGGGTGCGCGAGTACCCGGCGCCAGGCGTCAAGAACTCCGCGCCCGCATGATAAGCGAAGGCATCCCCGTTGACGCCGCGCTCATCGACGAGATCGCAAAGCTCGGCGCCCGATAGCGCCGCACAATGGAGGCGCAACGATGCTCCAGAAAACCAACCATTTCCTGCGCGAAGCCAATCTCATCAACGGCGAATGGGTGCAGGCGGATTCCGGCCAGACCATCGATGTGACCAATCCCGCAACCGGGCTGAAGCTCGGCACCATTCCGAAGTCAGGCCAGGCGGAGACGCGCCGTGCGATCGAAGCGGCTGAAGCCGCGTTCCAGCTCTGGCGCAAGACGTCAGCGCTCGAGCGCTCGAACCTGCTGCGCAAGCTCTACCAGGCGATCATGGACAACCAGCAGCCGCTGGCCGAACTGCTCACGATGGAGCAGGGCAAGTCGCTCACGGAAGCCAAGGGCGAGATCGGTATTTCGGCCGCCTATGTGCTGTGGTTCGCCGAAGAGGCGCGCCGGACCTATGGCGACGTGGTTCCGTCGCCGTGGCGCGACCGGCGCATCCTGGTCACCAAGGAGCCGACCGGTGTGGTCGCCGCGATCGCGCCGTGGAACTTCCCGTCGTCCATGCTGTCCCGCAAGATCGCGCCGGCGCTGGCAGCGGGTTGCACCGCGGTTATCAAGCCGGCCACGCAGACACCGTATTCAGGTCTTGCCTGGGGTGTTCTGTGCGAGGAAGTCGGTTTCCCGAAGGGGGCGGTGAACGTCGTCACCGGGTCGCCGGCGCCGATCGGTGATGAGATGTGTTCGAACCCGCTGGTGAAGAAGCTGACCTTCACTGGCTCCACCCAGATCGGCAAAATGCTGATGGCAAAGTGCGCCGAGACGGTGAAAAAGGTATCGATGGAACTCGGCGGCAATGCGCCGTTCATCGTCTTCGACGACGCCGACATCGACAAGGCCGTCGAGGGCGCGATGGTCGCGAAGTATCGCAATTCCGGCCAGACCTGCGTGTGCACCAACCGCTTCTTCGTGCAGGACGGCGTCTACGACCAATTCGTCGAGAAGCTCGCCGCGGCATCGAACAAGCTGAAGGTCGGCGCTGGACTGGAAGAAGGGACACAGCAAGGCCCGCTGATCGACGAAAAGGCGGTCGAGAAGGTCGAGGAGTTCATCAAGGACGCCACGGCCAAGGGCGGCAAGGTCGTTGCCGGCGGCAAGCGCCACAAGCTCGGCGGTTCCTTCTTCGAGCCGACCGTGATCTCCGAAGCCAAGCCCAACATGATGTTCATGAAGGAAGAGATTTTTGGGCCGGTCGCGCCTGTCTTCCGCTTCAAGACCGAGGAAGAGGCGGTCAAGCTCGCCAACGATACCGAATTCGGCCTCGCCAGCTATTTCTACACAAAAGACCTTGGGCGCACGGTGCGCGTCATGGAGGCGCTGAAATACGGCATGGTCGGCGTCAATGAAGGCCTCATCACCACCGTCGAGGCGCCGTTCGGCGGCGTCAAGGAATCCGGCGTCGGCCGCGAAGGCGGACATCAGGGCATCGAGGATTATCTCGATACCAAATATGTCTGCATCGGCGGGCTTGGCGTCTAAGGCATAAGATAGGCCGGAGGGGAGGGCCGCGATGGACGGAGAGGTTTTCGGCACGACGCCGGAAGGCGAAGCCGTCCACCGCTTCACCATTTCCGGCGGCGGGCTCACGGCAAACGTCATGACCTGGGGCGCAGCCGTGCAGGATCTGCGCCTTGCCGGTCACGATGCTCCGCTCGTGCTCGGCTTCGATCGGTTTGACGATTATCCGGCTCATTCCGCCTATTTCGGCGCAACCGCCGGGCGCTACGCCAACCGCATCAAGGATGGCCGCTTCGTGATCGGCGGCCAACGCTACCAGGTCGATCGCAATTTCCTCGGCAAGCATTTGCTGCATGGCGGTGCGAACGGGTTCGGCAAGAAGATCTGGGAGGTGGCGCTGCACGGCGCCGATTTCGTCACCTTCAACCTGCACAGTCCTGACGGGGACATGGGGTTTCCGGGCGCGCTGGACGTATCCTGCACCTATCGGCTGAAGATTCCCGGGACACTTTCTGTCGAACTGACCGCGACCGCCGATCAGGCGACGCTCTGCAATCTCGCGCACCACTCCTATTTCAATCTCGACGACGGCGGCACCGGCGGCATTCTCGATCACCGCATCATGGTTCCGGCCGGCGCCTACCTGCCGGTCGACGATGAATTGATCCCGGCGGGCGTCGTGCAGCCGGTGGACGCAACGCCATTCGATTTCCGGATTGCGCGGCCGGTTCGGCATGAGCTGGCCGGCGAGCAGGTGATCTACGACCACAATTTCTGCATCAGCGCCCAGCGCGGCCCGTTGCGGCAACTGGCCTGGGTGCAGGGTGCGGCGTCTAGCGTCGAGATGGAGGTCTGGTCGACGGAACCGGGCCTGCAATTCTACGCCGGCCATAAAGCCGCGCGCGAGGTGCCGGGATTGGGAGGGCGGCGCTACGGCGCCTATGCCGGCTTCTGCATGGAACCGCAAATCTGGCCTGATTCGCCGAACCGGGCGTATTTTCCGCAGGCAGTTCTGCTGCCCGGCGAGACCTACCACCAGTCGACGGAATACCGGTTCAGATTGGGTTAGTTTTCGAACGCGGCTTTCACGTTTTCGAACGGCGCCAGCGCGCCGCGCACCTGGACGACGGCGGCGGCAACTTTATGCGCACGACGGGCCGCCTCGACGGGCTGGCTGCCGGTCAGGCGCGCCGCGAGATATGCGCCGTTGAAGCTGTCGCCTGCGCCTGTGGTGTCTACCGGCGTTTCCACTGTCACACCCTCGACCATTTCAGAGCTTTCGCCGAACGCGACAAAGGCGGGGAGGTCGCCATTCTTGACGATAATTTCGCTGACGCCGGCGAGTTGCAGCCGCGCCGCCGTCTCCGCCTGGTCGGCGTCGCCGTAAAGATCGCGCTCGTCGAGAAAGGTCGGCAGGGCAATGTGGGCGACGCGCAACGCTTCGTCGATCGCCGCGCGTGCTGCGGCTGGCTCAGGCCACAGGCGCGGCCGGTAATTGGGGTCAAAGGCGATCAGGCCGCCGCCCTTGCGCGCTTGGTCGATAGCGTTGAGGAGCGTTACGCGGGCTGCCGGCGCGAGAATTGCCAAAGTGATTCCGGAAAAATAGACAAAGGCCCGATTTTCCAGGCTTTTTGCCAGTTCAGCCGGATCGCTCGCCAGTTGCCTTGCCGCTGCATCCGAGCGCCAGTAGGTGAAGGAGCGCTCGGCGCCGGTCAGCGTGATGGCGTAGAGGCCAGGACGCGCGCCGGCGATTTTCGGGCTGTTCGCAATGCCGATGCCGGCAGCCTGGAAAAACGCGATCTGGTCTTTCGAGAACGGGTCGTCGCCGAAGGCCGAAACATAGTCGCACGGCCGATCGGGACTGGTCAGCGCCCGCACCGCCCACAGCGTGTTGAACGTGTCGCCGGCAAAGCCCATGCGCCAATTCTTCTCGGCGCCGCCGGAGAGTTCCAGCATGCATTCGCCGATAGATGCGATCCCCTTGAGCGCCATGATTCCTCCCGCGGCCGCTTCCGTCTACACTCGCGCAGGCGGATGGCCAACAGGGCTCGGGCAGGTGATGAAAAAGCCGCTTGACCTTCCAGTGACTGGAAACCTTATCTCCGTCGCGTAATCAGAAAACGGGAAGCGAAATGTCATCGAAAACGAGACTTTGGATAGCGGCAGGTATCGTGGCGGTCGTCGCACTCGTGGCCGGCGTCGCGATGCACTTCATGATGATGACGCCGCCGGCAGATCTTGACCTCTCGCGGTTGAAGAATTCGGCAAAAGGGACATACGCCGTCGCAATAGAACCGGAGGCCGGAACGTTCACCCAGAATGAGATGCATTCCTGGGTGCTCACTGTGAAAACGCCAGCGGGCGATGCGGTGACCGGTGCGAAGGTCGCGATCGACGGCGGCATGCCGCAGCACGGTCACGGTCTGCCGACCGCGCCGCAAGCTGCCGAGATTGGCGAGGGCCGGTACAGAATCGAGGGCATGCGCTTCAATATGTCGGGCTGGTGGGAGCTGAAGTTTGCGATCACCGCACCGCAAGGCGAGGACGATGTCGTCTTCAACATCACGCTCTGAGGTGGCGGGCATGGCGCTTCGGCAGCTCGCACTCGGCATCGCGGCAGGAGGGCTGGCACTGCTCGCCGCCTGCCAGCCGAGCGATTTCAGCGAGGCGGAAAAGGCGACGATTGCCTCGCTGTCGCTGGCGGCGCTGCCGGCGCTGCCCGCGGACCCTTCAAACAAATATGCGGACGAACGGCTGGCGGCAGCCTTCGGCGCGACGCTGTTCTTCGAGCAGCGGCTGTCGCGCGATGGCAACGTGTCGTGTGCGACGTGCCACAAGCTCGACCGGCAGTTCCAGGACGACCTGCCGCGCTCGATCGGGATATCCGAGACGAACCGGCGTTCGATGCCGCTGGCCGGCGTTGCACGGTCGCCGTTCCAGTTCTGGGACGGCCGCCGCGACAGCCTCTGGGCGCAGGCGCTCGGGCCGCTTGAGGACAAGCGCGAGCATGGCGGCACGCGGGCGCAATACGCGCATTTCGTCAAGGATCAGTTCGGGCCGCGCTACGAGCGCATTTTCGGGCCAATGCCGGACCTGACGGCGGTGCCGGTGAAGGCCTCGCCACTCGGCGACGATGCGGAGCGTGCCGCATGGGACGGCATGACTGCGGAACAGCAAGACGGCGTCAATCGCGTCTTCGCCAATCTCGGCAAGGCGATCGGGGCGTTCGAGCGCTCGATCGTGCATGAAGAGACGCGCTTCGACCGGTTCGCCGCAGCCCTTGCAAAGGGCGGGGAACCGGCGGGCGATGCGGCGTTGAGCGAGGAAGAGCGCTACGGGCTGCGGCTCTTCATCGGTAAGGCGAACTGCGTGCAATGCCACAACGGACCGCGCTTTACCGACGATCATTTCCACAACACCGGCGTGCCGTCCGTGGCTGGATTGCCGAAAGATACGGGGCGCGAGCTTGGTGCCAAGCAGGTGCTGGCCGACGCGTTCAACTGCCTCGGCAGTTACAGCGACGCACCGGCGGGTTCCTGCCAGGAGCTTAAGTTCATGAAGGCGGAGGGGCACGAATTGCGCCGCGCATTCAAGACGCCATCGCTGCGCGGTGCGGCAACGCGGCCGCCTTACATGCATTCCGGACAGGTCGCGACGCTGGACGAGGTCGTTGACCATTATTCCCGCGCGCCGAAAAGCGAAGACGGCGAGAGCGAGGTCGTGCCGCTGAAGATTTCCGACAGAGAGCGGCAGGCGCTGATCGCGTTTTTGAAGGCGCTGGCTGAGTAACTACAGATCCTTGACCGTCTCCATCGCGACGAACGTCGAGGTCTGGGCGACGTGGGGCAGGGCGGAGATGCGCTCGCCCAGCACGCGGCGGTATGAGGCGATGTCGCGCGTCCTGACCTTCAGCAGATAATCGAAACTCGCCGCCATCATGTGGCATTGCTCGATCTCGGCGACACCCTGCACGGCCTTGTTGAAGGCATTGAGGGCCGTGGAACGCGTGTCGGAGAGTTTCACCTGCACGAAGGCAACGTGACCTTCACCCATTTTCTCGCGGTCGATGATGGCCGAATAGCCGCGGATGTAGCCGCCCTTCTCCAGACGGCGAACGCGCGCCTGAACGGGCGTTTTCGACAGGCCGACGGTCGCGGCGAGTTCCGCCATGGATTGACGGCCGTCGCGCGTCAGCGCGGCAAGGACGTTGCGGTCGATGCGGTCCAGATGATCTGTTTCCATAAAAATCGCAGTCCAGATGAATAGCTATAGTGGCAGTGAATAGTACGATCAGACCGTTCAGTGCAAATCTTCAGTCAGTTCTGCCGCGCGATTTTTGCTAGCCATCCGCTCGCGTGGCCGGGCTTGCCGCGACTCTCGAAACTCATCACTCTCGTGCCCTCACTGGGGAGACGTCATGCCGACGACGCTCGACAAAATCCGCTCCGAAATGCGCGCCAACTATTTGCCGGACGAGGCAAAGGCGCTCGAGCGGCTGACCACGCAGGCGGATCTGTCGACGGATCAACGCGCGGCGATCTCAGCCCGCGCCGCGAAACTCGTCCAGTCGGTGCGCGACTCGTCCGACCCGCGGCTGATGGAAGTGTTTCTCTCGACCTACGGCCTCTCGACGAAAGAGGGCGTGGCACTGATGTGCCTGGCGGAAGCGCTGCTGCGCGTCCCGGACACCGAGACAATGGACGATCTGATCCGCGACAAGATCACGCCGCATGATTGGTCAGGTCATTCGGGCTCGTCGTCTTCCATATTCGTCAACGCCTCGACCTGGGCGCTGATGCTGACCGGAAAGGTGCTGGAGGAGGACGAAGATGACGGCGGCATCGAGCGCACGCTGCGCAACATGATGCGCCGTCTCGGCGAACCGGTGATCCGCACGGCGGTGGCGGCGGCGATGCGCGAAATGGGCGAACAGTTCGTGCTTGGCCGTACCATCAAGGAAGCGGTGAAGCGTGGCCGGTCGTTCTCGCAGAAGGGCTATCTCTACTCCTACGATATGCTGGGCGAGGCAGCGCGCACCGAGACGGATGCGCTGCGCTATCACCGCGCCTATGCCGATGCGATCTCGTCGCTTGATTCCGGCGCGACCGGCACGGACATCCGCGCCAACCCGGGCATCTCGGTGAAGCTGTCGGCGCTGCATCCGCGCTACGAGGTGGCGCAGAAGGAGGCGATGCTGCCGGTGATGGCTGAGCGGCTCTACACACTGGCGCTCGCGGCGCGCCACGCGCGCATGGGGCTGAACATCGACGCTGAGGAGGCGGACCGTCTCGACCTGTCACTCGATGTGATCGAACGTGTTCTCGCTGAACCTGAACTCGCCGACTGGAACGGGTTCGGCGTCGTCGTGCAGGCGTACGGGCCGCGCGCTGCATTCGCCATCGACTGGCTCTACGCGCTGGCGAAAAAGCTCGACCGCAAAATCATGGTGCGCCTTGTGAAGGGCGCGTATTGGGACACCGAGATCAAGCGCGCGCAGGCGCTCGGGCTGCCGGGCTATCCGGTGTTCACGCGCAAGCCGAACACGGACGTCTCCTACATAGCGAATGCCAAAAAACTGCTCGGCATGACCGATCGTATCTATCCGCAGTTCGCGACGCACAATGCGCATACCGTGGCGGCGATCCTCGCCATGGCCGGCAAGGATCGCGACAGCTTCGAATTCCAGCGGCTGCACGGCATGGGCGAAGCGCTGCACGAGGAAGTGCGCAAGTCGGAAGGCACGCGCTGCCGTATCTACGCGCCGGTCGGGGCTCATTCCGACCTGCTCGCCTATCTCGTGCGCCGGCTGTTGGAAAACGGCGCCAACTCATCCTTCGTGCACCAGATCGTCGACGAGGACGTGGCACCTGAAGCCATAGCGCGCGATCCGTTCGAGACAGTCGCGGCCCAAGGCGGAGCCTCCAACCCGTCGATCCCGAAGCCGGCCGAGATTTTCGCGCCGGCGCGCGCCAACTCGCTCGGCTGGGACGTTACCGATCCGGTCGTGCTCGCTGGACTGGAGAAGGCGCGGGCGGCGTTCAGCAAGCAGGATTTTTGGACCGCCAAGCCGATTTCGCGGGCGGCCGGTTACACCACACCGCGCAAGATCGTGAACCCGGCCAATCCGAAGGACATTGTCGGCACGGTTCATGAAGGATCGAAGGAGCAGGTGAGGGTCGCGGTCAAACACGCGGTCGCGACGCAGCCGAAATGGGCAGCGAAGCCGGTGAATGCGCGCGCCGCGATCCTCGCCAAGGCTGCCGATCTTTATGAAGCACATGCGCCGGAGTTTTTTGCGCTGTGCACGCGCGAGGCTGGCAAAACGCTGCCCGATGCGATCGCCGAAGTGCGCGAGGCCGTCGACTTCCTACGCTATTATGCAGCCGAAGCGGCGAAGGCCGAGCACGACACCGAAGCGCGCGGTGCGATCGTCTGCATCTCGCCGTGGAATTTTCCGCTGGCGATCTTCACGGGACAGATCGCGGCAGCACTGGTGACCGGCAACAGCGTGATCGCCAAGCCGGCCGAACAGACGCCGTTGATCGCGGCACATGCCGTAGCGCTGCTGCGCGAAGCAGGGATTCCGGAAGACGTGATCCAGTTGCTACCGGGCGACGGGCCGTCGGTTGGCGCGCCGCTGACTGCCGATCCACGCATTGCCGGCGTGTGCTTCACCGGCTCGACCGAAGTCGCCAAGGCGATCGAGAAGCAGCTCGCCGCGACGGCCGCGCCGGACGCGATGCTGATCGCCGAGACGGGTGGGCTGAACGCGATGATCGTCGATTCCACCGCGCTGCCGGAGCAGGCGGTGCGCGACGTGCTTGCGTCGGCCTTCCAGAGCGCCGGCCAGCGCTGCTCGGCGCTGCGCATTCTCTACGTGCAGAAGGACGTCGAGAAGAAGGTGCTGGAGATGCTGAAAGGCGCCATGGAGACGCTTAATGTCGGCGATCCGTGGAAAATTTCGACCGATGTCGGGCCGCTTATCGACGATGAGGCGCAGAAAGCGATCGGCGCGTACTGCGCCAACATGGAGGCGAAGGGAGAACTGATCGCCAAGCTCGACGCACCGAAGATCGGTAAATTCGTCGCGCCTCATGTACTCAGGGTCGCGGGCATCAGCGAGATGGAGCACGAGGTTTTTGGCCCGGTGCTGCACGTCGCGACGTACAAAGCCGAGAAACTCGACGAGGTGATCTCGGCGATCAATGCGAAGGGCTACGGGCTGACGTTCGGCCTGCACACGCGCATCGAGGCGCGCGTGCAGGAGATTGTCGATGGCGTTCACGCCGGCAACATCTATGTGAACCGCAATCAGATCGGCGCAGTCGTCGGCTCGCAGCCATTCGGCGGTGAGGGGCTTTCGGGCACAGGTCCCAAGGCTGGCGGGCCGCATTATCTCAGGCGGTTTCGGAAACAGGCGAACGTTGGTACCCCCACCCCTAACCCCTCCCCTCAAGGGGGAGGGGAACCCGGGGGCAAGCCCGTTTCTGCCGCTGCCCTGCGCGACCACCTGCCCGATGCGACGCTCGGCAGCTGGTCGACACGGCTCGACCGCGTCGCGATCCTCAGGAAGCATCTGCGTGGCAAGGGCGCCGCGGCGATCACGGCGGCTGCGGCGACCGATTTCGGGCCGGTCGATCTGCCTGGGCCGACGGGCGAGGCGAACACGCTGACGCTGGTGCCGCGTGGCACCGCGCTCTGCCTCGGACCAGATGCGGAAACGCTGCTCGCGCAGGTGATCCAGGCGCTGGCTGCAGGGAACGGCGTGCTCGCCGTTGCGTCCGGCTCACTAGGGGCACTGTCATCGCTCACCGGCAAGAGCCTGCCGCTCAACGCCATCGACGGCGTGTTCTCGCCAGGCGATCTGAAGGCGCTGCCGGTCGATGTGGTGGCGTTTGCCGGCGATGCCGACACGGCGCGTGCGCTGCGCACCGCGCTGGCCGAACGGTCGGGACCGATCGTGCCGCTGGTGTCGGAAGTGCTTTATCCGGCCGCCTATGCGCATGAGCGCGCCGTGTGCGTCGACACGACGGCGGCCGGCGGCAATGCGAGCCTGCTGGCCGCAGCCTAGGCGACCAGCTCGGCGTTGAGAGCGGCTCGCCAGTGGTCGAGCCGCTCTTTCATCTTGCTGTCGCGGACGGCCGGGATGTCCTCTGCATCGAGCAGTTCGAGCTCCTCGAAGGCAAAACTCTCGGCGCCGTGCTCGTTCCACGCCTTCTGCATGCCGGGATGCTGATTGCCGCCCGTGCGCAAGCCGAACCAGAGCCGCGTTTGGATCTTCTCGATGTCAGGTGCGCGGCCGACCCAGACCTGGCCGGTCGCGGTGCAGCGCACGGCGTAGATGCCGGGCACGGCCTGCCGCTTCTTGTATTCCGCGATCGCGGCTTTTCGATTGGCGCTGCTCATGATCCTGCTCCGCACTCACGGCGCGCGGTATAGGCGCAAGTCAGATGAAGGTCACGCGCCTTCGACGACGGAAAAACCTTCGAATTCGGGATGGCCGATGTAAGTCGTTTTGGTCTGGCCGGCGTTGCGGTGCGCGGCGCGGAAGTTTTCCGACTTCGTCCAGGCGACGAAGTCGTCATAACTCTCCCACACGGTGTGCGAGGCAAACAGTGTGTGGTCGTCCTTTGCCGGGCCGCGCAGCAGGTGAAACGCGCGAAACCCCTTCATCTCGTTGAGTTTGGAGTCGCGGCCCTTCCAGATTGCCTCGAAATCTTCCTCCGAGCCCTTTGTGACCTTGAAGCGATTCATCGCGATATACATCGGTTCCTCCGCAAATTTCTCAGCCAGCGTGCAGCGTGCGTCGGCGAAACGGCACGACGCCTTCCGGCAATTCGCTCTCAGCCAAGGCCGGGTTCGGGCCAGCCTGGTCAAAGCGGCCGTGAAGCCGTGCAACGTTTGCCGCGATCGTGCGTTGCCGTTGCTCGAAGAGGTCCAGCAGCTCCGGCTTCAGTCCATCGCCGCGCGCGGCGGCAAGCTCATGCATTTTCGTCAGTCCGAACATTCCAATCTCCAGTCAACTGCGCTCGCAGCCTTCCGGAAGGTGGGTTCGAAGCGTTGTGCGCTGACTAGTTTAACTTGACTATGGAAGTCAAGATTTACGAGGCTCAGCTTGCCATACGAGGCTCGAGCGCGTCGATGCCGAGCAAAGCGCGGACATTCGGGCGGGCTTTCACGAGGTCCTCGATGGTGTAGCGCTGGAGCACGTCGAAGAAGGCGCCGAGCGCCTCGCGCAGCGCCGCGTTGAGCGCGCAGGAATCGACCAGCGGGCATTCCGTTGCGTCGTTCTCGAAGCATTCCGCCATGGCGAAGTTTTCTTCGGTGACGCGGATGACGTCGAAAAGCGTGATGTCCTTAGCCGCCCTGGCGAGTCTCACGCCGCCATTGCGGCCACGGACGGTCTCGACCAGCTTGTGCTCGACCAGCGGCTGCAGGATCTTGAACAGGAAAAGCTCGGAGACGGTATAGGCTTCCGCGATCTCGGGAATGCGCGACAGCCGACCGTCATTGGCGGCGCAATACATCATGATGCGGATGGCGTAGTTGGTCTGGCGGGTGAGCCGCATTTCTTAGTCTTCCATTCCTTCAGCCGTCGAAGGCATAGCCTAAACCTTAGAATAATTCCAACAAAGACGCAATAAAGTGGATTATTTGTGTCCACTTTAATATGAGCCGCATGGCTGAATGCCGGGCTTCCCTTGTCTTTCCGGCAATCTCCGGCTTATCTCAACCGAAAATGGTAGCAACTGCCGGGGAGGACTTCATGGCGCAAAAGAACGCGCTGCATCCGATTCCACAGCCGCCCGGCAAGCCGATCGTCGGCAATATGCTGTCCTTCGACAGCTCGAAACCGCTGCAAAGCCTGATGCAGATGACGCGCGATCTCGGGCCGATCTACTGGCTTGACATGATGGGCACGCCTCTGGTCGTTGTATCCGGCGCCAGCCTGATGGACGAGCTGTGCGACGAGAGCCGCTTCGACAAGGCAGTGCGCGGATCGCTGCGCCGCATCCGCGCCGCCGCTGGTGACGGGCTCTTCACCTCCGACACGCAGGAGCCGAACTGGTCGAAGGCGCACAACATCCTGTTGCCGACGTTCTCGCATCGCGCCATGAGCGGCTACCTGCCGCTGATGCACGACATCGCCCTGCAGCTCTGCACAAAATGGGAGCGCCTCAACGCCGACGACGACATCGACGTCGTGCACGACATGACGGCACTGGCGCTCGACACGATCGGGGTGTGCGGCTTCGATTACCGCTTCAACTCGTTCTACCGGCGCGATTATCATCCGTTCATCGACGCGCTGACGCGCACGCTGGAGACGGCGATGGTTCAGCGCGGCCTGCCGTTCGAGAAGCTGCTCTTGCGCCGCCGGCTTGGCGAGATGGGCGACGACGTCGCCTTCATGAGCAATCTGGTCGACGACATCATTCGCGAGCGCCGGCGCGGCGGCGGCGATGAGGCGCAGAAAGATCTGCTCAACTTCATGCTGGCCGGTGTCGACAAGCAGACCGGCGAGAGCCTGTCCGACGAGAACATCCGCTACCAGATCATCACCTTCCTGATCGCCGGCCACGAGACGACGTCCGGCTTGCTGTCGTTCACGTTATACTTCCTGCTCAACAATCCCGATGTGCTGGCGAAGGCTTATGAGGAGGTCGATCGCGTGCTGGGCAACGATCTCGGAGTCGCGCCGACGTTCCAACAGGTCAATCAGCTGACGTATGTCCAGCAGATTCTCAACGAGGCGCTAAGGCTCTGGCCGACCGCACCGGCGATCGGACTCTATCCCTACAAGGATGAGGTGATCGGCGGGCAGTACAAGCTCAAGAAGAACACGTTCGTCACGCTGCTGACGCTCATGCTCCACCGCGACACTTCGGTGTGGGGACCGGACGCGGAAAAGTTCAATCCCGACAATTTCTCGCGCGAAGCGGAAGCGGCGCGGCCGCCGAACGCCTTCAAGCCTTGGGGCAATGGACAGCGCGCCTGCATCGGCCGACAGTTTGCCATGCAGGAAGCGACCATGGTGCTCGGCATGATCTTGCAGCGCTTCCAGCTGTTCGATCATCTGAAATACGAGCTGAAGATCAAGGAATCGCTGTCGATCAAGCCGGACGGTTTCCGCATCAAGGTGAAGCCAAGGCCAGGCCGCACGCGCAGTGCAGTCGTGCCGGGTGCTGCGATCCCTGCGAACCAGAACGCCGCGCCCGCCGCGGAAGCGGCGAAGCGGCCGAAGCACGGCACCAAGGCGACGATCCTCTACGGCTCGAACCTCGGCACGACGGAAGAGCTGGCGCGCGCCATCGCGGGTTCGGCCGAGCTCAACGGCTTCGACACGGTGCTCGCCGATCTCGACGCCTATGCCGGCAATCTGCCGACCGACGGCGCGGTGATTATCGCCAGCGCCTCCTACAATGGCGCGCCGCCGGACAATGCGACGCGCTTCGTCAAATGGCTGAACGCTGCCGATCCGGGCGCGGCGAAAGGTGTGAACTATCTCGTCTTCGGCTGCGGCAATCGCGACTGGGCGTCGACCTTCCAGGCGACGCCGCGCATGATCGACGAGCGCATGGAGGCGCTCGGCGCCAGCCGGCTGGCGCCGCGCGGCGAGGCGGATGCGCGCGAGGATCTGGATGGTCAGTTCCAGACCTGGTTCAAGGGATTGTGGCCGGCCGTCGGCACCGCGCTCGACCTCGACATCGATTTTTCCGAACAGGCCAAGGCAGCACCCCTCTACGAGATGGAGATCGTCACGGGCGCCGCCAACCACCCGGTGATCGCGCAGGCTGGCGCCAAGCCGATGACGGTGGCGGCGAACCGCGAGCTGCAGTCGCAAGGTTCCGGCCGCTCGACGCGGCATGTCGAGGTGCAGTTGCCTGAGGGCGTGACCTACATTCCGGGCGACCATCTATGTGTCGTGCCGGTGAACAGTTCTTCCCTCGTCGAGCGCGTCGAAAAACGGTTCGGCTTCGCGCCTGATACGCAGATCCGGCTAAAGACGACCGGCGGGCGTCACACGCCGTTCCCGATCGACGGAGCGCTGGCCGTGCGCCGCATCCTGTCCGACTTCGTCGAGTTGCAGGCGGTGGCGACGCGCAAGCAGATCGAGACCATGGCGGAGCACACGCGCTGCCCGAAGACCAGGCCGGCGCTGGAAGCGCTGGCGGCGGAGCCGCAGGATGGGCAGGACGCCTATCGCGCCGAAGTTTTCTCCAAGCGCAAATCGGTGCTCGATTTGTTGGAACAATATCCGGCGTGCGAGCTGCCGTTTTCACTCTATCTCGAAATGCTGCCGCTCTTGGCGCCGCGCTATTATTCGATCTCGTCGTCGCCGCGCGCCGCATCGGGCCGCGCCGCGATTACGGTCGGCGTGGTCGAGGGACCGGCGCGGTCGGGCAATGGCACCTACAAAGGCTCGTGCTCCAACCATATTGCGCATATGGGCGAGGGAAGTGTGGTGCACGCTTCGATCCGCGAGACGAAGGCCGGCTTCCGCTTGCCCGACGATCCGGCAAAGCCGATCATCATGGTCGGACCGGGCACCGGGCTTGCGCCGTTCCGCGCCTTCCTGGAGGAGCGCGCGGCGCGAAAAGCGGCAGGCGAGACGCTCGGTCCCGCGATGCTGTTCTTCGGCTGCCGGCATCCCGATCACGATTTCATCTACCGGCAGGAGCTGGAGGGCGCCGCGGCCGACGGACTTGCCTCGCTGCATGTCGCCTTCTCCCGGCATGATGGCGAGAAGACCTACGTCCAGGACCTCATCCGCAAGGAACGTGCTGCCGTCTGGAAGCTGATCGAGGCCGGCGCGACCGTTTATGTGTGCGGCGACGGCAGCCGGATGGAGCCGGATGTGAAGCGCGCGCTGACCCGCATCTATGCGGAGGAGACCGACGCGCATCCTGACGCCGCGGACCAATGGATGGAAAAGCTCTCCGCCGAGAACCGCTACGTGCTGGATGTCTGGGCGGGGAATTAGGGAGACAAAGGGCGCGCCCTTGCAATCTCTTGTGCAGTGCACAATATTAGGCGTGTCGGGAGCAGCGACTCGGGGAGGGCCACGAGGTACGCGACATGCAACCCGTTACGCATCACGAACAATCGCCGCCGGTTGGCATCATCCGGCAGCTTCGGCCGTCCGATCTGCCGCGCTTTCGCGACCATCTGCTCCGCCTTGACGCGGAGAGCCGCCGCGATCGCTTTAACGGCACGATCAACGACCACTTCATCGAAATCTATGCCGACCGCTCGTTCCACGACGGGACGACGGTGATCGGCTATCTGGAAGGCGACGAGGTGCTCGGCGCGGCGGAACTGCACGAGCGTCCCGAATATGCCGAGCCGACCGGCGAAATCGCCTTCTCGGTCGAGCGTCAGCGGCAGCATCAAGGCATCGGCGCCAAGCTGTTCGAGCGGCTGATCGCGCACGCGCATGCGCTCGGCTACACGCATCTGCGGGTCACTACGCACGCCGACAACCGCGCGATGAAGGCGCTGGTGCGCCGCTTCAACGCCAAGCTGACGTTCGAAGCCGATGAAGCCGCCGGCATCATCGAACTTGACGCCGACGCCTGGCGCGCCACGCTGCGCGCAGCACCCGCCGCCGAGACGCTGGTGCAGACGCTGCGGTGACTGGAAAGCCGGAACCATTCCGGCGAGGCATCGTTGACAGCCGGAGGAGGAGCCCGGCGATGCCCATTCTCGAACTGGTGACGCTTGTCCTCGTCGTCCTGGTGCTGGTGACCGCGCTTGCGCATGCGCTGGAGACAACCGGCAAGATGCGGCTCGACAGGGAACAGTATCTCGCTGTCCAGCCGATTTATTATCCGGGCTTCACCTTTGCCGGTGGCGCCGAACCGCTCAGCGTCATTGCGCTGGCGCTGCTTACCTATTTCGGACCGACGGAACCAACGCCATTCCTACTGATCGTTCTCGCGCTGCTTGCGATGATGTGCGTCAGCGCCATCTATTGGGTCGTTACGCATCCAGTGAACAGTTTCTGGCTCAAGGAAACGGAACTGGCAGGCGCCGGCAAGACCTTCTTCTCGGCGGGCAGCAAGGCGGACGAGGATGTCGGCTGGCAAACGATGCGCGACCGGTGGGAATATTCGCATGTCGCGCGTGCATTCTTCGCGCTGATCGCGTTTCTCTGCGTCGCGGTGGCGCTCGTCGTCTACTGAACCCCGCAAAAAGAAAAAGGCCCGCGTGAGCGGGCCTTTGGTCGTGCCGGGAGGCAAAGAGCGAGTCCTTCAAGCATGATCTTATCCGAAAAGTCTGCAACTTTTCGGGATCAAGCTTTAGGCGGCCTTCTTGTCGAAGGCGTAGATCTTGGCGATCTCAGCCTGGACGGTCTTCGCGCCTTCGGTCACGACGGACTTGGCAGTGTCAGCCGCTTCACGAACGCGCTCGTAATTGGCGCGGGCGTTGTCGCGGACGAAATCGGCCTGCACCTGCACGGCCTCGTTGATCGACTTCACGCCAGCGAGCTTCTCGACTGTCGCGAGCGAATGCTGGACGTTGGCCAGCGTCATGTCGAGCAGGCCGCGGGTGAGGTTGGCATAGCCGCCGACCATACGGGTGGCGAGCTTCTCGGCGCTGGTGGTGAAATTGGCGGCGGTCTCGTGGACGCTCTCGGCGCGCTCCTGCGCGGTCGACGCGGTGCGCTTCACGAAATCGCGGGCAGAAGCCGGAACTTCCATCTTGGACTGAACGGATTCATAGGCCGACTTGACGGAGTCGAGGATCGAATTGGTCTCGGCAACGGTCTTCTTGGCAGCGGTCTTGGTCATGGCGTTTCTCCATCCTCTTCGGAGCTATGGGTTGGCCCTGTCCGTGAGTGGCCCGGGGATGACGGGCATATAGTGAAGCCTATTGTGCAGTGCAATATAGATTTGTGTTGCGGCGCAATATTTTTGTTAAATCGCTGAAATCGTTTGCTGAAAAAATGCAGCCGGCTGGTCGAAATCGCCGCTCGGCTTGAAAATTCCGGCGCAAATCCGCAAATGGCAAAGACCGCTTCGGCCTCTCATTCGGGACGATTCTCATGTCAGCCACCGCCACGACGCTGTCTGCCGGCCGCGCCTTCGATCCGCAGGAGAGCGAAAAGCTCGCCGCGCTGAGGCGCACGAAAACGATCGCGGCCGCGGCGCTGGTGCTCTGCGTGGCGGTGTTCGTCGTGGCGAAACTCTATCAGCCGGTCTATCCGTGGCTCGGCTTCGTCGCGGCCTTTGCGGAAGCGGCAACGATCGGCGGCATCGCCGACTGGTACGCGGTGGTTGCGCTGTTCCGGCGGCCGCTCGGACTGCCGATTCCGCACACGGCGATCATCCCGGAAAACCAGACGCGCATTGCCGACAATCTCGGCCGCTTCATCGAAGTGAACTTTTTGGCGCCGGAACCCGTGAAGGAGAAGCTGAAGGAGGTCGACTTCGCCAAGCTCGTCGCCGACTGGCTGGCCGACCGCGACCGCGCGGCGGGGCTTTCGACCTTCATCGGGAGGCTGGTGCCGCAGACCGTGAAGGCGATCGAAGATTCCGGCCTGCGCGGCTTCCTGACCCAGCGTGTCATCGACCAGTTGGAGAAGGTCCAGGTGGCGCCGCTCGCGGCTGAGATGCTGACGGCCTTCACGCAAGACCGCCGACACCAGGTACTGTTCGACCAGCTGATCACCGTGCTCGGCAAGTTCATCCATGACGAGGCCGCACTTGAGGCGATGCGGGAGAAAATCCGCAAGGAACTGCCGTCGCTGTTCAATCTGTTCCGTGCCGACGCCTATCTCCTGAAGAAGATCGTGACCTCGGCCGGCTCGCTGCTTAACGAAGTGAAGAAAGACTCGAACCATCCGCTCAGGCACGAATTCGACCGCTTCGTCGTCGGCTTTATCGAGAATCTGCGCGACTCTGACGAATATGCCGAGCGCGCCGAGCGGATGAAGCACGACCTGCTGGCGCGGTCGGAGCTGAAAAACCTCGCCGGCGACATGTGGACGAGTTTTCGCGCCTTCATCGAGCTGGACGCGGCGTCCAAGGATTCCGCGATCCGCAAACATCTGGCCGGGCTGTTCGTCGATATCGGCCGGCAGCTCGCTGCCGATCCGAAAATCCGCGCGGACATGAATCTCGGCTTCGTCGTGGCGCTGTCGTCGTTCGTGGAGAGCCAGAAAAGCGGCGTGTCGACATTCATCGCCGACCAGGTTAAGCGCTGGGACCTGGTGCAGCTCACGCGGCTGATCGAGATCAATATCGGCCGCGACCTGCAATACATCCGCTTCAACGGCATGATCATCGGCGGGTTGGCCGGGCTGGCGCTCTATGCGGGGGAGCTGCTGTTCCTGAATTGACGGGAGCGAATTGACGGGGCGGGTGGTTCTTCTATCTTCGGTTGACGCGTCCCAAGCGCGGCGCGGCAGGAGGAGTTTTGTGATGGCGAAGAAACCGGAAGAGCCCAAGTCGTTCATGGATATGTTTGCCGACCTCGGCAAGAACCTGAAGATGCCGAACGTCGACGTGGATGCAATCCTTTCGCATCACCGCAAGAACCTCGAGGCGCTGGAGAAATCCGCCAAGGCGACGTCGGCCGGGGCGTCCGCGGTGTTCACCAAGCAGCGCGAACAGCTTCAGGCGACGCTCAGCGAAATCACCGACATGGCGCAGAACATGCGCGCCGGCAGCGGTCCGCAGGACATGATGGCGAAACAGGCCGATTTCGCGCGCCGCTCCTTCGAAGCGGCGGTGAAGAATGCCAGCGACGTTGGCGAGATCATGCGCAAGTCAGGTTCCGAGACGGTCGAAATCCTGCGCAACCGCATCAAGGAAGCAATGGACGAGATCCGCGAAGGCTACGAGAAGAACAAGTAGCCGGCGGGGGCGTTCATGGCCGACACAAAAATTCCGTCGGTGGCTCCCGGCCGCCGGCGGCAGATGGAAATCTATGTACCGGGCGCTAGCGGGGCGAAGCCGCGCGCGCCCGTATCGCCCGCCGCACTCGAGCTTGCAGCGCAGCGCGCAATGACGCGCGAGGCCGCCGCCTACATCATTGGCGGCGCGGGCAGCGAGCAGACCATGCGCAACAATCGTGCGGCGTTCGACCGCGTGAACCTTGCGCCGCGTGCTGCGCGACGTCTCCACGCGCGACCTCTCCGTTACGCTGTTTAACCGCACGCATCGTGCGCCAATCCTGTTGGCGCCGATCGGCGTGCTGGAACTCGTGCATCGTGATGCCGACCTTGCTGTGGCGCGAGCCTCCGCGGCCGAAGGCGTAGGCATGATCTTCTCCAACCAGGCGTCGGTGCCGATGGAGAAGACGGCCGCCGTGATGGGCGAGGCGCCGCGCTGGTTCCAGCTCTACTGGTCGAGCGATGACGCCTTTGTGCGTTCGGTCGTCGGGCGCGCGGAGCGGGCCGGCTGCGAGGCGATCGTCGTCACGCTCGACACGACGCTGCTCGGCTGGCGGCCGCGCGACCTCGACGCGGCCTATCTGCCGTTCATTCGCGGGCTTGGCATCGCGCAATATCTGTCCGACCCGGTGTTCCGGTCAAAAATCCCGTCGACGCCGCCTGACATCGGCTTCAAGCCAAAGGGCCTGGGCATCATTGACACGGCGCTGACGCTGCGCCGGAAGGGCAAGGAGTTCGGGCTTTCGCTCAACCAGATGCGCGCGGCGGCAGCGTACTTTACCGCGACCTATTCGCGGCCGGATCTGAACTGGTCGCACATCGCGCGGCTGCGCGAGATGACGAAGCTGCCGATCCTGCTGAAGGGTATCCGTCACGCCGGTGATGCGCGGCTGGCGAAAGAGCACGGCGTCGACGGTATTGTCGTGTCGAACCATGGCGGCCGGCAGGTCGATGGCGAGGCAGGCACGCTGGACGTTTTGCCGGGCATTGTCGCGGCCGTTGATGGCCTGCCGGTGCTGCTGGATTCAGGTGTGCGCTCGGGCGCTGATGTCGCGAAGGCGTTGGCGTTGGGGGCGAAGGCCGTGTTGCTTGGCCGGCCCTATGTTTATGGACTGGCGATTGCCGGCGAGACGGGTGTGCGAGAGGTTATCCGCAATGTAATCGCAGAGTTCGATCTGACGCTGGCGCTGTGCGGACTGACGAAGGCGAGCGAGTTGAACGCCGCGTGTTTGCGCCCCTAAGCGCGCTTCGGATTCGGGAAAAACATCGCGCGCCAGCCTGAGCGATCGAACGGCTTCCACAATCCGTCGGGCTGCGCGAGCCGGTCGGCGATGGCGAAGACGGCGGCCGGGTGATGGCCGAGACCGCAATGACTGCCTTCCACCTCGAGGCTCTCGGTGTGCGGCAGGTCGTTCTCCATGCAGGTCTGCCAAGCGCAGATGCCATCTGAGCGGCTGTAGATCGCGGTGGTCGGGACCGGGGGCGATTCAGAAATCGCGCCACCCATGTGATGCTGGCGGTCATCGACCTTGTGGCCCGACGCGAATTCGTACAGCTTCCAGGCGTTCGTCGCGCGCGGATCGCCGTTGAACGGACTGCCGAGCGTGATGACCGTGCGGATCTTGTCCGGCATCATCTTGGCGAGCTGGCGGGCATAAATGCCGCCGAGGCTCCAGCCGATGAGGCTGACCTTCTGGCCGTGCTTGGCGTAAAGTTCTTCGACGCGGGCGAGCATGCCTTTTTCGATGCCGACGCGCGGGCCGAAATTGCGACCGAGCTGCCAGCCATAAGCAGCATAGCCCTTCGATTTCAGAAAATTGCGCAGTGCTATGGTCGAGTTGTCGCTGGTGGCGAGGCCGGGCAGGACGAGAACCGGATGGCCGTCGCCGCGCGGCGTCATGGCGGTCAGCAGCGGCAATGAAGCAAGGAAGCCACCGAGCTCGGGTAGCGCCCGCAGTTCAAGGGCGAAAAGAAGCCGGGAAGGCGGCTTCAGTGGTTGGGCATGCACAGTCAAAGGCAGTTCCCACGCCAGTTCCGAATCCGGAGGCTAACACCGGCTTTCAGCTTAAGATAGCGCGGCTAACGAAAAGTTTGAGTGCCGCAAGGGCACTTATTCCGCGGCTTTGAGGGCTCCGGCCGCCGTTTTGAGCTCG
>DATJTE010000002.1:0-5211 GCA_035503715.1 Rhizobiaceae bacterium
GCTGTCCGGCTTTACGCTGGCGCGAAAAATTCTGCGCCAGCGATGGTGTCCGCTTGCGCGCTAGCAGCACGGCAAAGGGCTAGAGGTCCTTCACGCGAAAATCTCTTGCACGCTCTCTCTTGAGTCGTATCAACGACTTACGTAAGTCGGCGGAAAGATCTTGTCACCCTTGCCACCCACCGGCTGGAGCACCTGACGGCGGCGCAGGGCGGCATCTTCGGCCACCATACCGTTCAGCTTGCCAATATCCATACGCCCCCCTCTACGGCCGATGGCGATCTCTATCCGCGGTGCCAGAACTTAACGCCACTTGAAACGTCCGTCTGTTAGCCGTACACGATAGCTACGTTCCGAGTGCAACTCAAGGTCTGCACAACATGTCAGGAGAAGCCACGACCAAAGCGCGAGATGAACGGTTGGAGGCGCGGGTCTCGCGCGACCAAAAGGCGTTGTTTCAGCGCGCTGCCGAGCTACAGGGGCGCACGCTCACGGATTTCGTGATCACCAGCGTGCATGACGCGGCCGTGCGCGTCATCGCAGAAAACCAGACGATCCGGCTAAACGCCGCCGACAGCCGCGCCTTCGCCGAGGCACTCCTCCATCCACGGGAACCGAACGCTCGGCTCAAGGCGGCCGCACAGCGATACCTCAAGCTGACCGGCGCCTGAGTGACCTCCACTGCACCGGCATTGCGTATCGAGCCTCTGTCGGACCAGCACGATCGAGAGAGCTTCGCCAGTCCGAGTCCATTGCGAGAACACCACCGCCTTGGCTTTCGGCTCTGCGAACAGATCGTCGAGCAGGGCCGCCAGTTCATCCGCCTTGACGCCATGGTCGCTCTCCTGGTCCAAGAGATAGGTGCTGTTGCACGACATGCGCATGTTCTGCAGCGCACAGGTCAGCCGGCGCTGATCCTTGTCCGACAAGAACCGGGTCTTTCGCCAGCGCTGGACGATTCTTGCCACAATGTCGGCGGTTTCCTGATGATGGAGCATCTGCATTTCCGTCATCGGCACCAGAAGGTTCTGGTCGAGACGCTTCGGTAATTGCCTCAACACTTCGGATTTGCGGCGGCGGATCATGATCGGCGCCAATGTCTGGCCAATCCTCTCGAGTCCCGTATAGCCGGTGACGCGTCCGCCTTCGTCCTTGACCTGGTGCTCATGCAGCAGTTTCCAGGTTGGCCCCAGCCGGTTAGGTTCGTCCGGCTCGACTCCTGACGCCTGATGCCGATCGATCGGCACGCGAGGTGGGGAATATGAACTCCGGGCTGTGCGGTCGTCTGCTGGCGGTATGCCTGGTCAGTACTGGAATCGCCATTGTGACCGTCGCTGCGCCGCTGCGTGCCGCCGACCCGATGAATGCTCGTGCCGTTGACACGCTGATACTTTCTCTGATGACCGAGTACCATGTCCCGGGCGCGGCTCTCGCATTGATCAACGACGGCCGGGTCGGGCTCGAAAAGGGATACGGTTTTCGCGATCTGGACACGCGCGCCCCGGTTACCGCAGGAACCCTCTTCAACATCGGGGCGATCTCCAAGTCGTTCACCGCGCTCGGCATCGCGCAGCTGGTCGATCGGCATCAGGTCGATCTCGACACGCCGGTGGTCAAATACGTGCCTGAGTTGCGGCTGAGCGATCCTCGAGCCGCACAGTCGGTGACATTGCGGCAATTACTGTCCCATACCAGCGGCCTTCCTGCCGACGACGAGTGGCCGCGGCAGGTGCCACCAACCCGCGAAGACATAGTCCGCGAATTCGCGACGATGCCGATTACCGCGCAACCGGGAACCCGGTTCCAGTACTGCAGCCGTTGCGTGGTGCTCGCCGCCTACGTCCTCGAACGGATTACGGGCCAATCCTGGGAACGCTACACGCGGACGCAGATCTTCGAACCGCTCGGCATGACCACGGCCGCCTTCGGACCCGTTGGACTGGAGCAGGCATCGGACCGGGCTCGGCCGTATCGGGACGAAGGCGAGGCGGGCGGGATTTCGGTCCCCTGGGCTCGTCTGCAATACCTCGGACCTTTGGCGCCAGCGGGCGGCATCGATGCGAGCATCGCGGACATGGCGCGGTATGCGCTGCTCCAACTCGGCGACGAAACGGCGTCCGCACGTCGGGTGGTTTCCGCAGAGATGATGGCGGAATTGCATCGTCCGGAGATCGCCGTTGGGGCGGGCTGGGCTCGCCCCGACCTTCAGAGCGTGCACTATGCGCTCGGCTGGTTCACCGCCAACTATCGCGGCATGCCCGTCCTCTACCATAACGGCGCCAATCCCGGCTTCCGAGCTGCGATCGTGCTTGCCCCACTCGCCAAAGCCGGCGTGGTCATCCTGTCTAACGGGCAGGCAGACGGCTTTGCCTACGCGACGGCACCGCGCCTCCTTGAGCAGCTCCTTCGATAGCGACCTCGCCGATCGCTCCGCGGCATCTGTGGGCGGTGTTGATCGGCGATTGCCGCCTGCTCATCGCTGTCAAGCCGGCTCCAGAAACCGATCTTGCGGCCGTGGCGGCGGCGCAGGGCGATCACGTCGTCGGCATGCGGGTCGAGGACTACTATCCCGCCGGCAAGCGCTGGTGGGTGCGCCTGCACGAGAAAGGCGGCAAGCGCCACGAGATGCCGGCCGATCACAAGCTCGAAGCCTTCATCGACGAGTACCTCGCGGCTTCCGGCATCCGCGACGAGGCAAAGGGTCCCCTCTTCCGCTCCGCGGTCGGCCGCACCGGCGTCCTGACCGCATGCCGATGAACCGGGTCGACGCCTACCGGATGATCCGCCGCCGCACGGCCGAGGCCGGGTTCAAGCAGAAGCTCGGCCGCCACGTGTTCCGCGCGACCGGCATTACAGCGTACCTCGAGGCCGGCGGGACCCTCGAAAACGCCCAGGCGATGGCAGCGCATGAGAGCCCGCGCACGACCAAGCTCTACGACCGCACCGGCGACGAGAGCACCCTCGATGAGGTTGAGCGGATCACGATCTAACCCGACTATGATCAATGACGGCTCGTGGACATATGACGGACCTTTGCGTGCGGCCCGCGGCAGTCTCCAGTGCGCCGGTAGCGGCCCCTTGGTCGAACATCGATTGCACGGCTATGTAGACGGCAGACCCTTATCCTTCCGGAACTCCGGCGATGCGCATCCCGTCGAGGACATGTTCGAGTTGCGTCACAAAAGCCGGATGGTCTGGCGCGTTCCTCGCCCGCCAAGATCGGATGGTCCTCGTCGGGTCGAGCGCCAGCCCCGCTTTCGCCGCAGACTTTGCTTCGTCGATTCGGCCGAGATGCGCGAGGGCGGCGGCGAGATTGAAATAGGCGTTCGTGAAATTGCGGTTTGCCTCGATCGAGTGGCGCAACCACGCGACGGCCTCTTCGTATTCGCGCAGGCAAAGCTTTGCGAAGCCTGCTATGCTCAACCACACGTAGGTGAAGGCGTCCCGCGGGCTGAGCCGGAGCGCCTCGCGGACGTGCGCTTCCGCTTCCTCGGCACGGCCGAGAGCGTATTTGGCACAGCCCGTGTAGGCGTGCGCGAAGGCTAGGTTGCGGTCGAGTTCGATCGCACGCTCGAACTCGGCGACGGCTTCCTCCGCGCGATGCGTCCAGACATAGATCGTCCCCAAGACGAAATGGGCGACGGCGTGGTTCGGCGCGAGCGACAGCCCCTTCTTTGCCGCCGCCTCGGCCCCGGCGAATCGCGCCTCGCGATCATCGCCAGTGAACACCGTAGCAAAGATAGAATCCATGGTCGCGAGGCCGACAAGCGCGTCGACATTGCCGGGATCGAGCGCGAGCGCGCGCTCGAAGCAGCGCCGCGCCTCCGAGAGATTCTCCCGAGAAACTGCTTTCTCGTACCACGCCGTGCCCTGGAAATAATGGTCCAGGGAATCCGGGTTTGGCGCCTTCGCCGCTCGCCGCGCTTCCTGTGCGATCAGCGCCGTGCTGAGCTCGTTCGCAAGCCGCGCTACGATTTCGTCCTGCATGTCGAAGAGGTCGCCGACGGCTTTGTCGAACCGTTCGGCCCACAGATGGTGCCCGGTCTCGGCGTCGATCAGCTGGACGTTGAGGCGCATGCGGTTGCCGCCTCGCTGCACCGAGCCTTCGAGCACGTAACGGACGCCGAGTTCGCGCCCTATTTTCGTCGCGTCGTGAGGCTTGCCCTTGTAGGTGAAAGCGGTGTTGCGTGCGATAACAAACGATCCGGCTAGGCGCGACAGATCGGTTGTCAGACTCTCGGTCACGCCATCGACGAAGTAGTCCTGCTCCGGATCACCGCCGATGTTGGCGAACGGTAACACGACGATTGACAGTCGCGGCGGTCCCGACGCGAGGACCGGAAGCTGCGGTGCCGCTGCGGCGGCTGAGTCGATCGCAAAGACCCGCACCGGCCGCGCGATGTTCTTCAATGCTTGGTCGCCGATGTCGCGAAATTCTTCGGTAACCTTCCCCTCGACCTGGTCGTAGGCGGCGCGCGACAGACAGATGCCGCCTTGCGGGGCGATGCCTTCGAGGCGCGCGGCGATATTGACGCCGTCGCCCATGAGATCGCCGTCGTCCTCGACGATTACATCGCCGAGATGGATGCCGACGCGCACCTCGATGCGTCGCTCCGGCGCGATATCAGCGTTGCGCGCCAACAGACCCTGCTGCACCCCGATCGCGCAACGCACCGCATCGACGACGCTGGCGAACTCGGCAAGGATACCGTCGCCGGTGCGCTTGAAGATGCGGCCGCCGTTACCTTCGATCGCCGGGTCGAATAACTCGGCACGCAACTGCCGCAGCCGGCGCAACGTCCCCTCCTCGTCGGCGCCAGTCAGCCTGCTGTAGCCGGCGACATCGACCGCCAGGATGGCCGCGAGGCGCCGTTCAACCCGTCCTTCGCTCATCGGTGCGCCGACTCCGAATATGCGTATCCACGGAAACTAGGACCAAACCAGCGATTACGCGAGTGTCAAAGCAGAGGTCCGCCTCGGGGCAAGAAGCCGGTTCCCGCTGCGCCGGCTGGCCGCCCGCTCCATGATCGGAAAGCGGACCATCGCCGCGACGCACGGCACCGCGGAGGATGCGCCGATAACGGCCATCGGGCGAACCTGACAGAAACGGGCCAACCGGCGGAGCCGTTACGCGGACGTGTCGGAATTTATCCTGCGGGCAACTTCGCAAAGCCATCCGCGCTCCACGCTTCGCTCCCGACGCCGTGATGGACG
>DATJTE010000003.1:0-2088 GCA_035503715.1 Rhizobiaceae bacterium
GTCGGCATGAATGTGTTCGTGATCAAGAGCGTGGTGAAGGATGTCTCCTTCACCACGATCTTCAAGGGCGTGTTCCCCTTCGTGCTGACCGATCTGGTGCGGCTGGTGATCCTGATCTCCTTCCCGATCCTCGCGCTATGGCTGCCGTCGCGGATGTAACCCCATGACTGATCCCGTGATCGAGACGAAATACGCCTTCACCATCACCGCGCGCATCGCCGAGGTGACCACCGCCGGCGATATCGGCCACGGCGTCCGCCGCATCATTCCGATCATCGGCGGCGAGGTGAGGGGCGAGAAGGTCAACGGCAAGGTGCTGGCCTTCGGCGCCGACTTCCAGATCATCCGCCCCAACGAACTGATCGATCTCGAAGCCAAATACGCTTTCGAGACCGACGACGGTGCAGTGGTCTATGTCGAGAACAGGGGCATCCGGTTCGGGCCGGCCGACCTCCTGCAAAAGCTCAAGCGCGGCGAGCCGGTCGATCCGAAGCTGATCTATTTCCGTACCGTGCCGAAATTCGAGACGGGTGCTGCAAACTACCGCTGGCTGATGGAGCACATCTTCATCGCCTCCGCCGCCCGCCACGCCGACCGCGTCGTCATCGACGTGCATATGGTGCTGTAACCGCGATCCCTCATCGTCATTGCGAGGAGCGAAGCGACGAAGCAATCCAGCCTGCCTCGGAGGAGACGGTTGGATTGCCTCGTTTCGCTCGCAACGACGATTCCGTGGGCGCCCAGCCTTGTTGACTCTCCCAATAATCGTTATAAAACATAACTATTCTGAATAGGACACAATAAGCCCATGGGAAACGCCGTTGCCGCCAGTGCGGAAAGCTCTGCGCTGCTCAGGATCGAGAGGCAGGGCGCGGTTTTGACCGTAGGCCTGAACCGGCCGGCCAAGCGCAACGCGCTCAATGACGGCATTATCCTTGCAATCGGCGACTGCTTTGCGAACCTGCCCGACGATGTCGGCGCGGTCGTGATCCACGGTCATGGCGACCACTTCTCCTCCGGCCTCGACCTTTCCGAGCTCGCCGACCACGATGCGACCGGCGGGTTGATCCATTCGCAGATGTGGCATCGCGTGTTCGACCGCATCCAGTACAGCCGTGTGCCCGTGATCGCGGCGCTGAAGGGCGCGGTGATCGGCGGGGGGCTGGAGCTCGCCTGTGCCGCGCATATCCGGGTCGCCGAGCCCTCCGCCTATTTCGCGCTCCCCGAGGGACAGCGCGGCATCTTTGTCGGGGGTGGTGGATCGGTGCGGCTGCCGCGGCTGATCGGGGTGGCGCGGATGACCGACATGATGCTGACGGGACGGGTCTATTCTGCCACGGAGGGCTCGTCCTACGGCTTCGCACAGTATCTGACCGAGGCTGGCGGCGCGCTGCCGAAGGCGCTTGCGCTGGCCGAGCGCATCGCCGCGAACGCCCCGTTGACCAATTTCGCCGTGCTGCAGGCGCTGCCGATGATCGCGGAAGCGAATCCACAAACGGGCCTGTTGATGGAATCGCTGATGGCAACGGTCGCGCAGAGCGACAAGGAAGCCAAGCGCCGCATTCGCGATTTCCTTGAGCGCAAGACCGCCAAGGTGAAGCCGGCATGAGCGCGGCGCAGGACATCGTGCGTCCCGCCAGCGCTCATCCGCTGCGCGCGATCTCGTTCGGCGATCCCGCTGTGACGATCGAGCGCGCCGGTGACGGCACGATCTACCTTCGCCCCAGAACGCCCCTTGGGGATTATCCGCCGCGCCTGACCGATCGCCTGCATCACTGGGCGAAGGCAACGCCGGGTAACGTCTTCATGGCCGAGCGTGTTGCCGGAGGTGGCTGGCGCAAGCTGACCTACGGCGAATTGCTCGATGCGAGCCGTCACATCGCCTCGAGCTTGCGCGCACGCGGGCTCTCGGTGGAGCGACCCGTCGTCATCCTCTCCGGCAACGCGATCGACCACGCGCTCGTCGCGTTCGGTGCGCTTTATGCCGGCATTCCTCATTGCCCGGTGTCTCCCGCCTATTCGCTGGTCTCGCGCGACTACGGCAAGCTCGCTTATGTGATGAAGCTGCTGACGCCGGGCCTCGTCTTC
>DATJTE010000004.1:0-4174 GCA_035503715.1 Rhizobiaceae bacterium
GAAGGCGCGCGAGGTTGCCTCGAACTCCTTCTTGATGACGTCGCCGGCTTCGAACGCCGGGAAATTGTAGTAAGTCGCCCAGCGCCGCGAGCTGTTCTCGGCCTGGATGTCTTCAAGCCCGCCTTTGGTGAACGCCTGCCACTGCGCATTGTCGTCCAGGATGTAGACGTAACGGCGCTTGTCGAAATTCTCGCGGCCGATTTTCACGGGCAGTTTCGCGCCCCAATAATCAGGCACGCGCTCCCAGATGATTTCCTGGCCGGGCCGGAAGCTCGCGATCTTGTAGGCCGCGGAGCCCAGCGGGATTTCAAGCGTAGGCTGCGTAATGTCGCGCTTCTTGCCGTTCGCGTCGGTGCCTTCCCACCAGTGCTTCGGCAGCACCGCGAGATCGCCGAGGATTTTTGGCAGCTCGCGATTGCCCTTTTGGTCGAAGCGGAACTCGACCTCACGGTCGTTCACCTTCACGGCCTCAGTCACGTTCTCATAATAGCGGTTGTACATCGGGCTGTTCGCCTTCAGCACTTCGAAGGACCAGATCACGTCCTCGACCGTGATCGGCTGGCCGTCATGCCATTTGGCGCGCGGATCGAGCCGGTAGGTCGCGGACGAATAGTCGTCCGGATATTTGTAGGCATCGGCGAGGAGCGGATGGCTGACGCTCGGCTCGTCGATCGATTGCTCCATCAGCGTGTCGTAAAGCAGTCCCCCGCCGAACGGCGCGAAGCCTGCGGCAGGCGAGCCGCGCACGATGTAGGGATTGAAGCTGTCGAATGTGCCGCCGGCGATGGAGTTGTAGGTGCCGCCCTTAGGTGCGTCCGGGTTCACATGATCGTAGCGCTGAAAGTTCTGGCCGTATTTCGATTCGCCCATCAGTGAGGAGCTGGTTTGCCATTCCTGGGCGAAGAGGGCGCCGCTGCCTACGGTCAGGAAAGTCGCGATGAGGCATGGCAGGCGAACCATGTCGAAGATGCGAGCCGTCATTCGTTCCTCGTGGTCGGTCGGACGTAATCTAGTCCGTGCTCTGCGTTTGGAAACCGCCCTGGCAAGCGGCAACGTCAAATATGCAGCACTTCTAACAAGAAAAGCCGGGCAGAACCCGGCTTTTTCGTGTTTGGCGGATTACAAATTCGTTATTGAGCGGGCGCTGGTGCAGGCGTTTCCCCTGCAGGTGCGGCAGCGCCCTCGGCCGGCGGCGTCGCACCCTCGGCGGCAGCACCTTCGGCCGCCGGCGCGGTGGCCTCGGGCAACGGAGCCGGGCTGTCGGCCAGTGTACGCAGATAGGCGACCAGATTGGCGCGCTCGTCGGTCTTCTTGACGCCGCCAAAGCCCATCGCCGTGCCCTTCACATAGGACTTCGGCGCATTGAGGAAGTGGTCGAGGTGTTCGTAGTCCCACACCTGGCCGCCTTCAGCGAAAGTCTTCATGCCGGCCGAATAGCCAAAACCCTCATGCGAGGCGACCGGACGGTTGACGATATTCCAGAGGTTCGGGCCAGCCTTGTTCGCGCCACCATTGTCGGCGGTGTGGCAGGCGGTGCATTTCTTGAAGACGGCGGCGCCGGCCTCGACGTTAGCGCTGGCGAGCAGCGGCAGGATGGATTCCGGTCCCGTGGGTGCTCCGCCGGCGCCATGATCGTCCTCGGCCGCCTCGATGGCGAAGCCAGGTTTCTCAGGAACGGGCGCTGCGAAGATCGCGTCGGAGACGATGCCGACCGAAAACACCACGAAGACGGTCGCGAGCAGGGCGCCAAGTATCTTGTTGAACTCGAAGGAATCCATGCGGCTCGAGGCTCTCCCTTGGGCAGTCTTGGCACGGAACGCAGGTCCGCTGCCGTCTCCGGTCGGTCAAATCGGGCCGGAAACTAGGTCTTTTGCTTGGCTTAGGCAACACATATAAGGGCGGTTTCAGTGAGACCTTTTGCCACTTTTTGAGCCTCCCGCGCCGCGTTCGCATCCCATGTCCACCTTGATCCTGATCCCGGCGCGGATGGCGTCGACCCGCCTTCCGGACAAGCCGCTTGCCGACATAGCCGGCAAGCCGATGATCGTGCATGTCGCCGAGCGTGCCGCTGAGAGCGGGCTGGGCCGCGTCGTCGTCGCCACCGACAGCGCCGACGTGTCGAAAGCCGTCGAGAAGCATGGCGTCGAGGCGGTGATGACGCGATCCGACCACCAGTCCGGCTCTGACCGCATCCATGAGGCGCTTCTGGCGCTCGATCCGGGAAAAAGGGTCGAAATCGTGGTCAATGTGCAGGGCGACCTGCCAACCGTCGACCCGGAAACGATCCGTGCGTCCCTGCGGCCGCTCGAGAACACCTCGGTCGACATCGCCACCTTAGGCGTCGAGATCACCCGCGACGAGGAAAAGACCAATCCGAATGTCGTGAAGATCGTCGGCTCACCAATCGCGGCAACACGTCTGCGCGCATTGTACTTCACCCGGGCCACCGCGCCTTACGGCGGCGGCCCGCTCTATCACCACATAGGTCTCTATGCCTATCGCCGGGCAGCACTTGAGCGCTTCGTGTCGATGCGTCCGTCGCCGCTCGAACAGCGCGAGAAGCTGGAGCAGCTTCGCGCGCTTGAAGCCGGCATGCGCATCGATGCCGAGATCGTTGACACGGTGCCGCTCGGGGTCGATACGCCGGAGGACCTCACGCGCGCCCGCCAGATGCTTTCCTGACCAAAGAGTACACGCATGTCAGCCAAGACCAACCGCATTTCCTTCCAGGGTGAGCCCGGCGCCAATTCCGACACGGCATGCCGGAACATGTTTCCGAAGATGGAGCCTCTGCCCTGCCCGACCTTTGAGGATGCGTTCAACGCGGTCGAGACCGGCAAGGCCGATCTTGCCATGATCCCGATCGAGAACACGATCGCGGGCCGCGTCGCCGACATCCATCATCTCTTGCCGGAATCGAAGCTCCACATCATCGGCGAGTATTTTCTGCCGATCCATTTCCAATTGATGGTTTTGCCCGGCGTCGCCCGCAAGGAGATCAAGACGGTCCACAGCCATATCCATGCGCTTGGCCAGTGCCGTAAATACATCCGCAAGAACGGCTGGAAGCCGATGGTCGCAGGTGACACGGCGGGTGCGGCGAAGCTGGTGGCCGAGGTACAGGACCGGTCGATGGCGGCGCTCGCGCCGCGGCTGGCCGCCGAACTTTATGGGCTCGACATTCTGGAGGAGAATGTCGAGGACACCGACAGCAATGTCACGCGCTTCGTCGTTCTCACCAAGGACAAGGACTGGGTTAAGCGTCCGTCGCGCGACGCCAAGATGATGACCACCTTCATCTTCCGCGTGCGTAACGTCCCGGCGGCGCTCTACAAAGCCATGGGCGGTTTCGCCACCAATGGCGTCAACATGACGAAGCTGGAGAGCTACCAGCTCGGCGCGTTCACCGCGACGCTCTTTTATGCCGACATCGAAGGGCACCCCGAGGACGAACTGGTCCGCCTGGCGTTGGAAGAGCTGAAATTCTTCTCGCGCGAAATGCGCATCCTGGGCGTCTACCCACGCAGCAGCTCTCGCGAGGAGTGGAAGGTCGCGGACTGACCACCGCGCCATCGTCATCCCGGACCAACCGGAGCGAAGCGAAAGGGCGAGCCTGGGATCCAGGCCTGACCGGTCGAAATCGTCCACTGATAGTCACGGCGCCTGAACCGCAGATGCCGGCAAAGGGGCTAAAATGAGCCCTTTTTGCCACAAATCGCGGCGATCGCAAAAAACCAGTTGCATTTCGCAATCAGTCTTGTTATCCGATGATCACTGATACGGAAATGCAACCAGTTTAGGAGAAACGAAATGTCGAAGCTGATCATGTGGAATCTCGTCACGCTGGATGGCTATTTCGAAGGTGAGAAGCCTTGGGACCTGTCCTTTCACGAAAAGGTGTGGGGACCGGAGCTGGAAACGGTCAGCAAGGAGTTTGGGAAGAACGCAGATGTGCTGATTTTCGGGCGTCGCACTTATGAGGGCATGGCGGCGCACTGGAAGGCGGCCACAACCGAACCGGGCGAGATCACGTCGTTCATGAACGCGCTGCCGAAGCTTGTTGCATCACGCACCTTGACCGAGGCCGATTGGAACAACACGACCGTCACTTCAGACATCGCGAGTGCGATCAGCGCGCGCAAGGCTCAAGCAGACAAGGACAAGAATCTCTACG
>DATJTE010000005.1:0-5927 GCA_035503715.1 Rhizobiaceae bacterium
ATGCCGGGGAAGTTCTTCTGCTTCCGGTTCAAATTGATGAGATGGGGCAGGTTGTACACCGACTTCAGGATGGGAATAAAAGCGTCCTCCAGCGCAAGGTTGATGTCGGTCCGCCCCTGGGACGTCGCCAGCTCAACTTGAACGATGATGCGACTGACCACATCCCGGAGCTGGTTCTCAATTTCGAGCTGCCTCATCCCCGCCTCAATCCTGCGAACAACCCAATCACTGGTAATGGGAACGCAGAGGGAACATTTCAAGGTATCACGCACCGGGGTAGAGACACTCTGCTGCAGGATAATTACTGTAACATAAAGGACGATATGTTACAGTAAATCTCAGATTCTATTGACAATATTTAGTTCCGAATTGGAACTGATGATTGCGCGTCGATTGACGCTCCCTCAATGACCTGCCAAAATATCGTGGCTGATTTCGTCAGCGAGCTTGCGCCCCCGTGCAAGGCGCCGGCCAAGAGCCTCTACAAATCCGTTGTAGCGCTCGCGGCCTTTGGTCTGGGCGGCGGCGAAGACCGCGTCCGGCAACGCCGGCGTACTCGTCAACCAGACCCGGACAAACACGGCGATTGCTTCATTCGAAATGGCCACATGCCGCTCGAGGCGCTCCATTTGGCGCGTTATCCAGTCGAGCCGGCGAGCCAGTGCCGCTTCCAGTCGATCAGCGCCATCGGGCGACAGATGCGAAGCGAGGGCCGCCTCGACGACCAGAGCTTGGGGCACCCGCTTACGCGCTGCGTAATCCGCGAGCTTGACAGCCAGTTCCGGCGGCAGCCGGAAGGTGTGCTTCGTCCGCATGCTACATGCGCATGTCGTCGCCGGGGTCGAGTGACACTTGGCGCGCGACGGTCCCGAATGACCGCTGCATGAGGCGTTGGCGCTGGACGTCGTCATCGGGCTCGTCGTCGATCAGTTCGAATTCGTCGGTCTGTTTTGGTGGATGCAAGACAATCTCCTCGTGCTCCGGAAGTTCCGGCTCGCGACGAATACCGGCGTTGGCAGAATCCGTCTCATCCGAAGCAGGCTCTGCAACCGCGCCCGCCCAATCTCCGCTTTGCTGCACAAGCGGGTCTTGTGCACCGGCAAATCGGTCGCCCGTAGCCAACGCGGGTGGCGGGAGGATCCGCGCTGCCATCTCGCGATCTTCGTAGTAGCGGACTTTTTTCGCGCGGATCGGCGGAGAGCCCGAGATCATCAGAAGCTCGTCATCAGGCGGAAGCTGCATGATCTCGCCCGGCGTGAGCAGCGGTCTTGCTGTCTCCTGACGAGAGATCATCAAATGTCCGAGCCACGGGCTCAGCCGGCTGCCCGCGTAGTTCTTCATCGCGCGCAGTTCAGTCGCCATCCCGAGCGCGTCGGAGACGCGCTTCGCGGTGCGCTCATCGTTGGTCGCAAAGCTCACGCGGACATGGCAGTTGTCGAGAATCGAATTGTTCTGGCCATAGGCCTTTTCGATCTGATTGAGCGATTGCGCGATGAGGAAGGATTTGAGGCCGTAGCCGGCCATGAAGGCGAGTGCGCTCTCGAAAAAATCGAGCCGCCCCAAGGCCGGAAACTCGTCGAGCATCAGCAATAACCGCTGCCGGCGACGCTGCGACTTCAATTCCTCGGTGAGACGCCGGCCGATCTGATTGAGGATGAGGCGGACGAGCGGCTTGGTGCGGCTGATGTCGGATGGCGGTACGACGAGATACAGCGTCACCGGGCGCTCGGCTTCGACAAGGTCGCGAATGCGCCAGTCGCAACGTTGTGTCACCGCTGCCACGACCGGGTCGCGATATAGCCCGAGAAACGACATCGCGGTTGAGAGGACACCGGAGCGCTCGTTTTCGCTTTTGTTCAAGAGCTCGCGGGCAGCACTGGCGACGACGGGATGCACGCCAGTCTCGCCGAGATGGGACGTCGTCATCATTGCCCGCAGCGTCGTCTCTATGGGGCGCCTTGGATCGGAGAGAAAGTTGGCGACGCCGGCGAGGGTTTTGTCCGGTTCGGCGTAGAGCACGTGCAGGATTGTCCCGACCAAGAGCGAGTGGCTGGTCTTTTCCCAGTGGTTGCGTTTGTCCAAGGCCCCTTCGGGGTCGACCAGGACGTCGGCGATGTTCTGAACATCGCGAACTTCCCACTCACCGCGGCGGACCTCGAGCAATGGGTTGTAGGCCGTGCTCTTGGTATCGGTGGGATCGAACAAAAGGACGCGGCCGAAGCGCGCCCGCCAGCCGGCGGTCAAGGTCCAGTTCTCGCCTTTGATGTCGTGGACAATCGCCGAACCGGGCCAGGTCAGCAAAGTCGGGACCACGAGTCCGACACCCTTGCCGCTCCGGGTCGGTGCGAAACACAGCACGTGTTCGGGTCCGTGATGGCGAAGATAGGCGCCGTGCCAGCGTCCGATGAGGACGCCGTCCGGATCGAGGAGCCCGGCCTTGCGGACCTCCGGCGTCTCGGCCCAGCGCGCCGAACCGTAGGTCGTCACCCTTTTCACTTCCCGGGCGCGCCACACGGACATGGCGACCGCAACGACAAAAGCGGCGATCCCACCGGCTGCCGCGATAAAGCTGCCAGTCACGAAGATGTCGTGCGCATAGGCGTCATAGGCAAACCACCACCAGAAGAAGGCGGGCGGCTGATAGGCGGGCCAGCCCAACAGGGTGAACCAGGGCTGACCGAGCTGCGGCTGAAAGGCGAGCTGCCAGGCAGTCCACTCAGTCGCCGACCAGACAAAGGCCAGCACCGTGGTGCACACGAGCAAGATCTGCGCCCAGAGTATCTTGGTCGGGTTCATCGCGACATGGATCAGCAACACAGCAGCGGCCAGCGCAAGCCCCTGTTGTGCGGTATCAAAGGCCCGGACGTGCTAGCGCAGTAATCGGACGATCCGCCGTCGGTTATAGCCCGAGCCCTCGCTTGCGGCCGAAGTTCCAGTCGACCTGGCCACCCGGGGCGATGATGCCGCGGACTTCGCGGCCAAGTTCCTTCTCGATCGCCGGGCGCCACGGCACGAGCTGGAAGCCGAGACCATTGTCGATCATGGCGAAGCGGCCGGAGGCGAGCGTCAGGCGTTGGCGATAGATGCCCGTGACGTGATCGCCTTCAGCCGAGGGCTGGTAAGCTAGGCCCGTCGCCGCCGAGAGCTTGGCCGCCGCCTCCTCGATCTCCCGGCGCCGGAGCGTGGCGAGCAAACCGCGCGCGAAGGTCACCCCTTGCGCTTCCCGGCGCGCGAGGCCTTCACCGGCGAGGTGATCGATGCGCGCTTCCATCGCTTTGCGCATGTCAGCGCCAAATCCGCTCTCGCTCACCGAAGCGTCCTTCGCCAGCAACTGGCGGTCGAGCCACGTCGCACCACCCACCGTCACTTGCGCCTCGATCGACAGATCGGAACGGATGGCGAGCGACACACGTCGCCGGCCATTGGCGTCGTCATAAACCCGTGCTTCAACGACCGCACCGGGAGGCGCGTCGCCGGTGAGCTCGAGATCGTTGAAACGCAGATAATGGGTGCGGCCATCGACGCCGGCGACGATGACGTAGGCGGTGCTTTTCAGCTCGTCATCGAGCCCGCGTTTGACCAGGCGGCCGAGCACCGGGGCGGACGGCGTATCACCGTGCAGGGTAAAGGCACTGACATCTGGCTCATGCCCGGCGGCGCTCATGGCCTGGTGCATGGTCTTGATTCTGTCGTTGCGCATGCCGAGTGAGCGAAGCGACTGTTCCAGTTCGGGCTTCAACACCCAGCACGCAGGGCCGAAGGGTTCGGCCAACCCGAAACATTCGAGCCGAGCCGCCCGGCCGACCAGCAGCCGGCGCAATTCCGGGTCCTCTTGGTCGGCCGAAGGCCGCAGGTCGGCGACGCCGCCACAATCATCTGAGATATCGCGCAGCGCTCGGTCGAGACTGGTCCAGCGTTCCGCCGCCACCTCTCGTTCGAGGGCTGAGCGGATTTCGTGTTCGCTGCGCGGCCCGAGCTCCATCGTCACGTGCTCGGCGGCACGATCGCGAAAGCCGCGGCTGATGTACTCGCGGCTGATGACGAGATCGTTGCCGTCGTCGGTGCGTCCGCGGATCAGGACATGGATATGCGGGTTGTCGGTGTTCCAATGATCGACGGCGATCCAGTCGAGCCCTGTTCCGAGATCGCTTTCGACATCGCGCATCAGCTCGCGCGTAAAGGTCTTGAGGTTGCCGAGCGTCGCGGCGTCTTCCGGCGAGATGATGAAGCGGAAGTGGTGCCGGTCGTCTTCGCAGCGCTCGGTGAAGGCGCGCTCGTCGGCGGCATCCGATGCGGCGCCAAACATCCGCGCATCCTGGCCGTCGCGTGTCACGCCTTCACGCTTCAGATAGGTGAGATGCTTCGGCAGCGGCGCGGAGCGGAGGCGGCCGTGGCGAACCACCCGCGCCTTCATCACGACGCGTCGCGCGTTGGCGCGAAGCCTGATTGAGATTGCGGCGCGACGGCCGCGGCCAAAAGAAGATCGGCCGCGAGACCCACCTGGCCGAAAGCTGTTGCCAACGTGCCCCGCCTTCTTCGCGGCCCGCATCACTTCGCCGACAAAGGTCTTTGGACTTCTGGTACCGCGGTTGCCGTGCTGGATGCGGCCCGGCCGGACGCGCAAGTCGTCGTCGCGCATCGTCATTGGTGGAAACAGCGACGACAGCCAGGGCGATGGCGCTCGAGAGATTGATTTTGTTGGCTAAATCGGCGAAAGCGCCGGCCGGTGCTACCGAGCTCAGCGGCAAATTCTTCAATCCGACCAACCACATGTGCCGCGCCGATGGCCGGCCTTTTATCTTGCCGTCGGTGGGTTGGTCGCCTCCGCTCCACTGTATCCACACCCAAACCTGTCCGCTGCCACGCCGGACACCGAAAAGACCAAAGGCAGTTCATGGCCTGAGTTCACGAGCCGACAGGGCCGCGAACAACCCTTCGGATTGTGGTGCAAGGCCTGTCCAATCCGCCGCCGGCCTCACCGTCGATTGACGTTTGCCGAGGTCGCCGGACGACGGCGCTCGCGCGCTTGAGGTGTCGTCCGCATGCACCGGGAACAACGTTGAGCTGATCCAAGATCGGACGGTCGCGGTGGCGAAATTGATCGGCCGCAATCCACCGTCCGACAGCAATGGTGCGACCGCGGCGACGTAGGATTGCGTCTCCGCCGGCAAGGGACGCCCGCTCGCCAGATGCTCCTCGTAGCGTTCAGGGCCGGCGTTATACGCTGCGAGCACGCCGCTTACGCCGTAGCGATCGCGCAATTCGCGCAGATACGCCGCACCCGCGAGGATGTTGTCATGCGGATCAAACGGATTGCCGCCAAGGCCGTAGCGCGATCGCAAATCGGCCCACGTCTGCGGCATGATCTGCATGAGTCCCATGGCGCCCTGGGGCGATACGGCGTGGGCGACACCCCGACTTTCCGCCTGCATGACGGCCTTGATCCAGGATACCGGAACACCGAAGCGCAGCGCGGCTTCGGCGACGAAGGGTTCAAACAGCTCACCACTGGGTGTCACGGCTGATTGTGCGGCGGTTGCGGGCTGCGCGCTGGCGATGCTGCTGGCGGCGAACAGAACCACCACGACTGCGATACGCATCGCCCGGCGAAAGCGGCGTGCGTGATGTGAGCTGGAACAGCGTGTGGGATGCGTGGCGATGGCCGGGAAGAAGGAAGGGACGCGAGCTTCAAACGACGTGATGGCCGCTGATCGAGAGGACGGTCGAGGCATGCTCAGTTCTCCTCGCGCGTCCAGATCGGATCGGCCCGGCCGACGATGGTGGTGAGAGGCAACGGCCCGAAATACCGGCCGTCGAGCGAGTCCGCGGCTGCGGTGTTCATGACGAAGATTTCGCTGGCATCGAGAGTGCGGCAGCCCTGCCAGTCGGGCAGCGCGCGGCCAACGCGGTCGCGGTCGAGCGCTTCA
>DATJTE010000006.1:0-24491 GCA_035503715.1 Rhizobiaceae bacterium
GGGCCTCGACCGGCTGACCGGCGGGCTGGGCATCGACAAGCTCACGGGCGGGACAGGGGCGGACCGCTTCATCTTCAACGCGGTGACGGAGAGCCGTTCCTCGAGCGGCCGCGACACGATCGAGGATTTTTCGCGCGCGCAAGGCGACAAGATCCAGCTCACCGCCATCGATGCGAACACCAAGCTTGCCGGCAACCAGGCTTTCACCTTCATCGGCACGGCCGCGTTTTCCGGCAAGGCTGGCGAGCTGCGCTTCGTGAAGAGCGGGACGGACACGCACATCTATGCCGACATCAACGGCGACAAGCTGATTGACATGCATATCATCAGCAATGTCGTGCTGAACTTCGTGAAGGCAGATTTTGTGCTGTAGTACCTGTAAGACGCATAAATTAACCTCCCGCCGGAAAAATATTGACCTGTGAAGCAATTCAATCTACTTGCGATTCCGGCGGGTGGACTGAGGCCTACTAACAAATCGCTGATATCGCCTCTTCCGCGCAGACATGCGGGTTAGCGGCCGAACGGGAGTTCGGGCGCGAGTGGCAGGCATCAGCAATGGCGAATACGGCTCCTTCGGGCACCGACAAGACGATCATCATCAACGAGGATGCGGCCTACGCGTTCGCTGACACCGATTTCGGTTTCAGCGATGCCGAGCACCAGTTGCTTGGCGTCATCATCACCGACGTGCCCGGCAACGGAACGCTGAGGCTCAACGGTGTCGATGTTCTGCCGGGCGATCTGGTCAATATCAGCGACTTGGCAAATCTCGTCTGGACGCCGGCGCTCAATGCCAATGGCGATGGCCTGGCGACGCTCAAGTTCAAGGTGGTCGACGATGGCGGCACCGACGGCGGCGGCGAGGATACCGACGCGACGGAGAATACGATCACGTTCAACGTGACGCCGGTGAACGATCCGGCGGTGTTTACGACGAGCATGTCCTGGACGCGAACCGTGCAAGAAGATGGTGTCCTCGAAGCGACGATTACGTTTACGCTGGTCGATCCGGACGGCGCCACGGATTTCACCGTGACGACGGCGCAGTACGGCACGGTGACCACGACGTTCTCGGGAACAACCGGCACCGTCACCTATCATTTGAACAACAGCCTTCGGGAGGTTCAGCAGCTCAATTTTTCGATCTCCGCTGCTTTGACCGACACATTCAAGATTGTTGCAAGCGACGGCACCGAGCGGCTGATCACGATCGGCATCCGAGGAACGGACGGCGCGACGATCCTGGGCGACGCAGACGACAATACCCTCGTTGGAACTACGGACCGCGAAATCATCAACGGACAGGGTGGCGACGACATATTCACAGGTGATCTCGGTGGCGACCAACTCCACGGAAGTTCGGGTGACGATCTATATGAACTTGGCGCTCATGTTCCATCGCTTCTCAAGGAACAGATAGGCGGCGGAATCGATACTATTACGACAACAATCAGCCGGATGATCGATGGGTTGTTCTCAACAGATCAAGTGGAAAACCTGATACTTCTCGGCTCTGACGCAATCCACGGAACAGGCAATGATTTGGCGAATACCATCGATGGCTCGCAAAACAGCGCCGCCAATGTGCTCACCGGCCGTGCGGGCAATGACACCTATGTCGTTGGCGCCGGAGACACCGTCGTCGAAGCCAGCAACGGCGGAACCGATATGGTCCGCTCCTATGTGGATTTTACTCTTTCAAATCAAGTCGAAGAATTGGTGTTGCTGGGCGCCGCGGCGATCAACGGCACAGGCAACGAGGGGGCCAACTTTCTTTCGGCGCGATTGAACTCCGCTGCAAACGTTCTGAAGGGGCTCGGTGGAAATGATGTCTACTTCCTGGGTGAGGGTGATGTCGCCGTGGAAGTTGCAGGCGCTGGCACCGACCATGTTGTTGCATCGCTGGACCACACGCTGGGCGCTCACCTCGAAAACCTCGAGCTGAGCGGTACGGACGCTATTGACGGCACGGGTAACGCGCTCGGTAACCGGCTCGATGGCCGATCCAACAGTGCGGCCAACCATTTGGCAGGATTGGACGGGAATGACGTCTACCTGCTCGGCGCGGGAGATACGGTCGAAGAAGCGATTGGCAAGGGTGAAGATTGGGTCGTCGCCGGATTCAATTATGTGCTTGGCGCCAATCTTGAAAACCTGGAGCTCTCAGGAACGGCTGCCATAAGCGGGACGGGCAACGCGCTTGCGAACGATCTGGACGGCCGCTTCAATAGCGCCAAGAACGTATTGAAGGGCCTTGGTGGCAATGACGTCTATTGGCTCGGCGCGGGCGACGGTGTCATTGAGACAAAAAGCGGAGGTAACGAGGATTGGGTCGTCGTCGAATTCAATTACACGCTGGGTGAGAACGTCGAAAATCTGCAGCTCAGGGGTAGTAGAGACATCACTGGGAGGGGCAACGATCTTGCCAATGAACTCGACAGCCGTTTCAGCACCGGTCGGAACTGGCTGATTGGCGGCGGGGGTAACGACGCATATTTCGTTGGCGAGGACGACGTCGTCGTTGAGGCCGTCAATGGTGGGACTGACTGGATCATCACCGAGATCGATTTCAGGCTCGCAGCCCATGTCGAGCGCCTTGAGTTGCGCGGCGACGACCCGATAACCGGATTCGGCAACTCCTTCGCTAACAGGCTCGACGGTCGATTCAACAGCAACAAAAACCAACTCATCGGTTTCGACGGAGACGACGTGTATCTGGTCGGCGCCGGCGACACCGTCAAAGAATATGCAAACAGCGGCACCGACTGGGTCGTGGCCAGCTTCAATTATACGCTTGGCGGCCACCTGGAGAATCTGGAACTCTCTGGTACGAAAGCAATCAGCGGCACCGGCAATGCTCTCAACAACTGGCTGGATGGCCGGTTCAGCAGCGGCGCGAACACGCTGCGCGGCCTTGCCGGAAACGACGTCTATTTCCTTGGCCGCGGCGACAAATTGATCGAGACCGCCAATGCCGGCATCGACTGGGCGGTGGTCCTTACGCACTACACGCTGTCCGCACATGTCGAGCACCTCGACCTCAATTCCACCGTCAATCAAAACGGCACCGGCAATTCGCTCAACAACGACATCATCGGCAACGACAAGATCAACGTCATCGACGGCAAGGCGGGCGATGACCGGCTGTGGGGATGGGAGGGCAACGACATCCTGATAGGCGGGATCGGTGATGATCATCTGACCGGCGGTAAGGGCAATGACATCTTCCGCTACTCGTCGAGGGGCGACTCCTTCGGCCCCATCGTCGACACCATCTACGATTTCGATGATCCCGGCATGGGCGACGACAGGATCGACGTGTCGGGGCTTTCCGGACCGCGCATGTCCTACATTCACGACAGGGCCTTCACACAAACGGGGCAGGTCAGGATTCTCGACGTGGCCGGCCCCGATGTCGTCGTCGAGATCAATTTGACCGGCAGCCTCACTGCTGATTTCGCCGTAATCCTAAGAGGAACGACGCTCGCCAGTATGAGCGCGGCAGACTTCATTCTATAGCCGGCGCGCGCCGCGCTTTACCATAGAATCCGCGCTTGCGCTAAAGTACCTAGCGCTAATATTTCCATAAGGGTAAGATCACGGCCTTGCATGCGACAGGCCGGATTCAAGACCGCTTGCGCAGACCGCATCGAGGGCTTGGGTCCCGCCGCTCAAGGGGGGGTCCTATGGCTGCGCCGGTCATCACCATGATGACGAATACCGTCTTCACGGTCACCGAAAAGCTGAACACGACAGGTTCGAACTTCCTGCACGATCCTGCGGACAAGGTCGGTACAATCACCGACGACAACACGGTACAAGTTATATAGGTCACCAGCCTCACTTATGTGCCGACGCCGCCTAACATTCCCGGCACCTACGGAGCTGTTCCCGCTAACGTGATAATCGGCCCAGGCGGCACGACCGGTGATATCAGTTTCAGTTTCTCGGTGCAGGACAAACAACTCGATTTCCTTCGCCATGGTCAGACCCGAACTGTGACGATGAATGTCACGTTGACAGAGACGACCGAAGGAAATTCCGTCGTACAGCCGATCCAGGTGACCGTCATTGGCCGCAACGACAAGCCGAAAGCCTTCCTCGACCTGATGACGATCAGCGAGAACATCACCACCGTGAAAAACAAGGTGGTCGCCAACGACAAGGACCCCGACCTCGGCGACACCAAGGCGCTGACCGTGGCCGGGTTCGACGTGCTCTCCGTCACCAGCACGGGCTCGCCCTTCCTGACCGAGGCGATGCTCAAGGCGACGCGCGTCAACTTCTCCAACAACGCCCTGCCGCTGAAGGACTCGATCATGGTCGAGCTCGGCCGCGCCTTCCAGGGGCTCGCCGCCGGTGAGAAGGCGACGGTGAAGATCAAGTACGGCATGGTCGACGGCTTCGGCGCGACCTCGGCGTCGGAGTTCAGGCTCACCATCACAGGTGCGAACGACGCCCAGATCGTCGGCACCAACGGCAACGATCCCTTCTTGTTCGGCGAAAAGGATGCCGACCAGATTTTCGGCCTGAACGGCAATGATGTGATCAATTCGCGCGGCGGGAACGACATCGTGCACACGGGAAGCGGCAAGGACATCGTCGTCTTCAGCACGCCGCTGGCGGCTAACCGCGACACGATCTCCGATTTCAATCCGGCGCTCGATCTCTTCCATCTCGACAATGCGGTCTTCACCAAGCTCGGTGCGGCCGGGAAGCTGAAGGCGGACTTCTTCAAGCTGACGACAGGCGCGCTCGATGGCAATGACTACATCCAGTACAACCCCGTCACCGGCGCGCTGATCTACGATGCGAATGGCAGCGGCGCGGGGCAGGCGATCCAGTTCGCCACGCTCAGCAACCGGCCGGCGCTGTCGGCGGTGGATTTCGTGGTGATCTGACGACGACCGTCGTTGAGGCGGTAAAAATCCACCCAAAAATAGTCAGAATCTCAACGGCTTGCCGAATTGACCTGAGCAGGCCGCGGCGACATAGCTCAGCCATCCGGGCCGGATCGTCGCGCCGTTGCCGCTTGGGGCAAAAGGGGTTTGGCGGAAGCGTCATCGGCATTTCGCGGGCAGCCAGCGCCCGCGAAAACCGACGAACGGCCCGGCGCCTAACCCTTCAGCGAGCGGTACGTCGGGTGTGCCACACGACCGGTAATGGAAGGTGGACGCCATGGCAAACGACAGCAGCATCGTACTGTAGAAACACCTCCCACCAGATCTGAAAAAGCACCCAAAAATAGTCAGGAAATCCAGCGGCTTGCCGAATTGACGGCGGCGCGCGGAGCCGACACATATCGGCTGTCCGGGCTGCCCCTGCCGACGACGGACCCAAGGCTCTCGTCGGCCTGCCCGGACCCGCAGCCGTGTTCGGCTAGCGCTACCAATCCTTAAGGCTGCCGCTTTACCATAAGCCATGCCCCCGGACGTGCTTACGCGGCTTGGCCTGACCCGCATCGCGACACTGAAGCGTATCGCGGCACTCTATGCGATCGTGCAGATCGGCGTCGAAGGGATCGTCACCGCCTATTTCTGGAATGCCGGCTGGGAACGGCTGTCGTTCGAACTCATCATGTCGTTCGTCATCGTGACCGTCGTCGGCCTGCCGGTGATGGCCTATGTCGCCGTCCAGCATGAGCGGCTGAAGAACCTCACCGAAAAGCTCGCGCATCTTTCGTCGGTCGACCAGATGACGGGATTGCTCAACCGCCAGACCTTCCTCGACCGGCTGGAGCTGACGCTGTTCGAAGGCCGCGGCAAGAGCTGCGGCGTGTTTGCCTATCTCGACGGCGACCATTTCAAGACGATCAATGACCGCTTCGGTCACGCCGTCGGCGACAAGGTAATCCTGCTGATCGCCGGGCATATCAGGACGGCGACGCGCAAGGACGACCTCGCGGCCAGGCTCGGCGGCGAGGAGTTCGGCGTGTTCTTCAAGGGCGCTGCGCTCGAGGAGGCGGCCGCGATCGCCGAGCGGCTGCGGCGGGAAGTCGAACTGTCGGGGCTGAAGCTCGGCATTCCGGGCTTTTCGATCTCGGTGTCGATCGGGCTCGCCGCGCACCGGGCAGGCGAGGGGGCGCTGGAGACGATGCGCGATGCGGACCGCAGCCTCTACGCCGCCAAGCATGGCGGCAGGAATGCCATTGTCATCGAGCTGAAGCGGTACGGGACGGGGTAGGCACTTCGGGCACCGCTGGTGCAATTTCGCCGTTCAGGCATGGTCCTCGGGTCAAGCCCGAGGATGACGATCAGCGAGGATTAGTGCAGAAGAAGGCGATGACCTGGCCGAGGTCGGCTTCGTTGACCATGCCGGCGGCTTCCGAGCAGGGCGCCCAGCGGCGGGTGCGCTCGCCGCGCTCTTTCCACTTGTCGGAAAGTTCAGTCACTTCAACGGGATAGACGATGACCTCGCAGGGCCAGTCTTCGCCGTTGGAGCGGGTCTTGGTGTAGAAATAGCGGCCGGCTTCATTGGCCGACACAACACCCTTGACGCCCGCCTCCTCGACCGCCTCGCGGCCTGCGGCATCATGCAGATCCTCGCCGATCTCGGGCCAGCCCTTCGGCAACACCCAGCGGCCGGTGTCGCGGCTGGTGATCAGCAGCACTTCAACGCCATTCTCGCCACGCCGCCACGGCAAAGCCGCCACCTGCAAACGGCAGGCGGTTTCGCCGAAAAGCCGCCGCGCACGTGCGACGATAGGGTTGGCAGCAAGGTGGTTCATGGGATCAGTGAGAAGTCTGTTGTTTGTTCCGTTCGTTTGCCATCTAACAAATCATAGGGCTAATTCTCGGAAATCAAAGTTAAAATTCCGAAAAGTTGCGCCGAATTTGCGACATTTGGTGTCCAACGTCAGAGATTCAAGGTCGTTCCACTGACCCAGCGATAGCGCGAGTCGCCTTGCGTCAGGATGAACGCGGCGTTCAAAGTTGTGGGTTCGGTAAATTAAGGGCTACCGCTGCGTCAGCAGTGCGTCACGGCCTGATGCTAGCCGCGATGGTCGTCGGAGATCGGCTTCTGGTAGGTGAAGCCCATGTCCCATGGGAAGTAGATCCAGGTATCCTGCGACACTTCGGTGATGAAGGTGTCGACCAGCGGCCGGCCTTTCGGCTTGGCGTAGACGGTGGCGAAATGCGCCTTCGGCATCATGGCGCGGACGATGCCGGCGGTCTTGCCGGTGTCAGTCAGGTCATCGACGATCAGCACATCCTCACCATCGTTTTCAAGCAGCGGCGCGTGGATTTCCTTGAGCACCCGCAGATCGCCCTGCTCGGTGTAGTCGTGGTAGGAGGCGATACAGACCGTATCGATCAGCCTGACGCCCAGTTCGCGCGAGATGATCGCCGCCGGCACCAGCCCGCCACGGGTGATGCAGACAATCGCCTTCCATTTGGCGTTCATGCCGGCCAGCCGCCAGGCGAGAGCGCGCGCATCGCGGTGGAACTGATCCCACGAGACGGGGAAGGCTTTTTCGGGAAGAGACATTTTTCGCGCACTCCAACGGCCGGAATGCGGGCTGACTTAGCGGGAAACGGCGTGGTGCGGCAAGGCCAGCGCGGAATTATCCAAGGATTGCGCCAAAGCACCCCTCACCGGCGCTACGCGCCACCTCTCCCCCTGCCCGGGGGAGAGGAGAGCCGGCCGCAAGCTTAGCGCGACATGAACGTCGCAACGGGCATCGACTTCAGCACCGAGCGGGTGACGCCGCCAAACAGCCATTCGCGCAGCCGCGAATGGCTGTAGGCGCCCATGACGAGCAGGTCGACGCCGGCCTCGACAACGTGGTTCTCGATGACAGAACTGATCGGCAGGCCCGCCGATTTTTCGGCCGCGACCGAGACGTTGGCGCCGTGGCGGTCGAGCGCGGCGGCTAGATCGGCGCCGTCGGACTCGTGCTGCGCCTCGCCCGGCTCGGGCGGATCGACCAGAAGGATTTCGGTCGAGTCCGCCGCCAGGATGAAGGGCAGGGCGTCGAATGCGGCGCGGGCGGATTCGCGTGTGCCGTTCCAGGCGATCGTGACCTTGGAGAAGCTGGTCAGAACCGGGCCGTCATGCGGCACGAACAGCATCGGCCGGCCGGCATTGTAGAGCAGCGTGTCGAGCTCGGCCGACGAGGCGGCGTCATCGCTCGGATCAACCTGCGCGGCGACGATCAGATCGACGGCGCGCGCGGAGCCTAATGCGCTCAGCGCACTGTCGCCGGAAAAGTTCTCCATCGACCGCCAGTCCGTGGCGAGACCGGTGGCGGCGACGCGGGCGGCGAAACGTTGCTCGAGCGCCACTGCGCGCTCGCGGTTCGCCTGGACCTGGCTTTCGATGAAGGCGGTGTCGGCGAAACCGACGGTCGTCGCATAGGCGACCGGCATCGGCTCGGCATGCACGCCGATCACATGGCCGCCGTTGCGTTCGGCCAGCGGCAGGGCGCAGTCGAGTACCCGGTCTGCGTCGTCAACGCTTTGAATTACAGCGAGAATCGTCTTGTAGCTCATGGCAGATCCTCCGCCTCAGGCGCGGAACGTCCGCGCGGATAGGATCAAGGTAGGAGCGGGAAAAAGGTTCCGCCAGAGCCGATGGTGACGCAGGCCGCTGCGCTTGCCGTCAAGGCCCCCGGGCGTGATGCTTATGAAGGCTGACGCAGGCCGGCGACCATGTCCTCGACAGCCTTGCGGCCGGCATCGAGTGCCTCCTGCGTGCGGGCGCGCACGACGAGCTCGGTCCAGAATTTTCCGTCGAGATATTTCGGGTAGGAGCCGATGATCGTGTCGGGATGGTTCTTCTGGATCTCGGTCAGCGGCCCGCCGATCGTGCCTTCGCCGAACGGGCATTCGACGGTGGCGGAAAGAAGCTTCGTGCCAGTCCTCAGCGTCGGGACGACATTGTCGAGCATGGCCTGAAAGATCGCCGGCACGCCGGCCATGACATGGACGTTGCCGATCCTGAAACCGGGCGCCAGCGAGACGGGATTGTCGATGTGCTCGGCGCCGACGGGCATGCGCGCCATGCGCTTGCGCGCCTCGGTGTATTCCATGCTGCGCTGGGCGTAATTTTCCTCCAGCATCTTGTAGGCGCGCGGGTCATACTCGCATGGCACGCCAAAGGCCTTGGCGACGGAGTCCGCCGTGATGTCGTCATGGGTCGGGCCGATGCCGCCGGTGGTGAAGACATAGTCGTACCTGGCGCGAACCGCATTCACCGCTGCGACGATCTCGTCCTCCTCGTCGGGGACGATGCGGACCTCCTTCAGGTCGATGCCGATCGCCGTCATGATGTCTGCAAGGTGGCCGATGTTCTTGTCCTTGGTGCGGCCCGACAGGATCTCGTCGCCGATGACCAGCATGGCGGCGGTGACGATGGTGCTCATGCGCGTTTACTCCTGCGGCTGCATCCAGTGCTTCATGGTTGGAAAGGATCGCGCCAGTTGCGGCGCGGAATGAATCGGCTCGTCGGCCAGCACGGCTGCCCGCCATGGCCAGCGCGGATCGGCGAGAACCGCGCGCGCGATCGCGACCATGTCTGCATGGCCATCGGCGACGATTTGCTCGGCATGCACCGGGTCGGTGATCAGGCCGACGGCGCGCGTCGGCACGTTTGCCTGTTTGCGCACCATCTCGGCCAGGTGCACCTGATAGCCGGCGCCGGTGGGGACCTTCTGGTGCGGCGCGTTTCCACCGCTAGAGCAGCAGATATAAGCGGCGCCCGCCTCGCGCATCGCCGCTGCGATGTTGATGCCATCCTGCACCGACAAGCCGCCGTCGACCCATTCGGTGATCGACAGCCGGATGCCGACCATCATGCCTGGCACGGCCGCAACGACCTGGCTCATGATCTCTCGGGCGAAGCGCAGGCGGTTGTCGAACGAACCGCCCCACCGATCCGTCCGCTGGTTGGAAAGAGGCGACAGGAACTGGTTGATCAGATAGCCGTGCGCGCCGTGAATTTCGATGAAGTCGAAGCCGGCGCGAACCGCGCGCCGCGCCGAGTCAGCGAACTTGCCGATCAGCTCGACGATCTCGCCGTCTTCGAGCGCGTGCGGGGTGTGCCAGCCGTCGTTGAACGGCAGCGCCGAGGCCGACACCGTCTGCCACGGATCCTGATGCGCATTCAGCGGACCGCCACCTTCCCACGGGCGCTGGCAGGAAGCTTTCCGCCCGGCATGCGCGATCTGGACGCCGAAGCGCGTGCCCTCGGGTGAGACCAGCCGCGCCGCCGCGAGCGTGCGCTTCGCAGCGACTTCGTTATGGTCCGAATAAAGGCCCGCGCAGCCGTGGCTGATACGGCCGCGCCGCTCGACATCCGTCATCTCGACAGTGATCATAGAGGCGCCGGACATGCCGAGGTTCATCCAATGCTGGAGATGCCAGTCGGTGACGGAGCCATCATCGGCCGAATATTGGCACATCGGCGCGACCGCGATGCGGTTGGCGAACTCCAATCCTCCAAGCTGTATAGGCTGGAACAGGGCGGCTGACATCGGAACTCCTGGCAAATCGGCGGACGGCGCATGGATTAGCCGTGCGGCGGGCCGTGGGCAATGACGCAGCCGTCCTTGCCCGTAGGCCAAAGGCCGCTTAAGTCACGGCAGCATGTCACTCGTCGCCATCTCGCTTACCATTCTCGGTCTCATCGTCGCCGCGCTGATCGCGCTGGTTGGATATTCGGTCTTCACCACGCGCCGGATCGTGGCCAATGCCGAGAAAGCCGCGCCGCCGCGCGGCACATACATCGAGATCGAAGGAAACCGCATCCACTATGTCGAGCAGGGCGAGGGGAGGCCGATCCTGTTCGTGCATGGGCTTGGCGCCCAGCTCAATCATTTCCGCGCGCCGATTTTTCCGCTGCTCTCCGGCTACCGGCTGGTGGCGCTCGACCGGCCAGGGTCCGGCTATTCGACGCGTGTGCGCGGCGGCAAGGCGACGCTGACGGAACAGGCGCGGCTGGTGGCGAAGTTCATCGACGCGCTGAAGCTCGACAGACCGTTGCTGGTCGGCCATTCGCTCGGCGGCGCGGTGTCGCTGATGACGGCGCTCAACCACCCGGACAAGGTCGCCGGGCTTGCGCTGGTTGCGCCGCTGACGGCGCATCGCGACGACATCCCGCCGCAGTTCCAGGCGCTGGCGATCCGCTCCGATCTCAAGCGCTGGCTGCTTTCGCAAACGCTCGCCGTGCCGAAATCACTGCAGTATGCCGAGCAAACGCTGACCTTCGTTTTCGGTCCGCAGAAATGGCCGGACGATTACGGCACGGAGGGGGGTGGCTGGTCAGGGCTGAGACCCAGCCACATCTATGCGAGCGGCACGGACTTCGTCGCGCTGGAACATGAAATGCCGGCGATCGAGAAGCGCTACGGCGAACTCAAAATGCCGGTCGGCATCCTGTTCGGCACGGCCGATAGGGTCTTGGAATATGACCGGCACGGGCTCGCCATGCGCGACAAGGTGAAGGGGCTGGAGCTCGAACTGCTCGACGGCATCGGCCACATGCCGCAATTCGTGGCGGCGGAGAAGACGGCGGCGTTCATCAAAAGGATGGCCGCGAAGTCGTTCGCGTGAACGGTGCGGGGCACAGCGTCAGAACGCCCACTACGCCCAACCAGAAAAGGCCCCGGCGCGCGCCCCGCAACGGAACAATTGTCACCCGAAAGCCGGCCGCGCCAGCGTATAGTTTCCAAAGGGTTAAGCGTTCACCTTAACGGCGCGGGCCGCGTGCTTCCGGTACGCGCAAACAAACATTGCTGCAGACTTTCCGTGCCGACCGCTACCGGCATTTGACAGGTGTGCGAGAGGGACAAACGTGAAACTTTGACGCCCCTTGTTCAGGGCTGCGGCCCTGCGTCTTCGTTTCGAACGGCATCCCGGGAGCTTAACAATGGCATGGCAGGCACCGCCCTCTGGCAATGCGACGATCAACGTTGCCGCGTTCAACAACCTCTTTGTGCCTCCGGACACGGAGATCGTGACACCAAACCCGCAGTTCGCAGTCGATGCGGACGGGTCGAACCACATCATCGTCTACGGGCGCCTCTTCAGTGGGGCTTCCTTCACGATGCGCGTGAACGCCTTCGACATAAATTTTGCGACGGGCAACATCGTGGAGATCGCAACCAGCGGCCGGGTCCAGCACGGGTTCTCGGGATCGGCGATCGTCATGATCGGGTTCGGCGGCGAGATCAGCAATGCCGGTTCGATCACGTCGAACAATGACGGCATTCTGCTCAGCTACAATTTCGGCACGAAGAGCACGAAGGTCATCAATTCCGGCACGATAAACGTGGAGGACGAAGCGGTGCGAAGCACCGGCGTAAACATCGTCCTGACCAATAGCGGCACCATCAAGGGTGACACCGTCGTAAGCGGAGGTTCGGGCGCGGATAGCCTCTCGAACTCGGGGACGATGACCGGGGACATCTCGCTGTGGGGCGGCAACGACATTTACAACGGCGCGGCGGGCCGTCTGTCGGGCCAGATCAGCGGAGGAGCCGGCAATGACCGCCTCACCGGCGGCGGGCTCGGCGAAACTTTCCTGGGCGGAGCCGATGTCGATACGCTCACCGGAAACGGCGGCGCCGACACTCTCAAGGGCGATGCAGGAAACGACACGCTCAACGGCGGCGTCGGACTGGATCGGCTGTGGGGCGGCGCCAACAGCGACATTTTCGTGTTCAACGTGGCGGTGACAGCAGTCAACCGCGACACGATCTACGATTTCAATCTCGGCAATGACAGGCTCCATCTCGACAATGCCGTTTTCACGAAGATCGGCGCGACCGGGCCGCTGAAAGCGGCCGCGTTCAAGCTCTCGACGCAAGTCAAGGATGCCGACGACCGGATCATCTACAACAAGACGACGGGCGCGCTGCTTTATGACAGCGACGGCTCGGGAGCCGCGGCGCCCATCCATTTCGCGACGCTGCAGAACAAACCCGTGGTCACCGCGGCGGATTTCACGGTGATCTGAAGGATCGACCGGGAATTCCGGGCAGGCTAACCCTCGGGAGGCTCGTCATCGACGCACACCTTGACCCGGCACTGGTTCGTATCGGCGGTTGGGACGCGCGTCGGCTCGGCGATCTCGGAACTGGTGCAGAACCTGCGGTCTAAGACCAGCCTGTTGTAGGTCGTGTCGCCGGTGGTCATGGACACCGCACCCGACTGCTCGATCAGGCCGAGCACCTGCTCGCAGGTCATGGCGCGGGTGTCCGGCCGCGCCAGCGCCGGCGCGGACCAGGCCACGATGAGGATGAGGGCGGCGGACAGGCTCGGTTTGTGCATGTTGATATTCCCAATTCTGGTGCGGACGGCGGGGATCGAACCCGCACGGGCAATGCCCGAGGGATTTTAAGTCCCTTGCGTCTACCAATTCCGCCACGTCCGCACGAAGGGAGCAGGTAAAGGCTTTCGGCCGGCTTGTGAAGCGCGCCCGAACCGGCCGCTTTTCAACAAAACCAGCGAAATATTAGGAACTCGGTGTATCCTGGGCCAAGAATCGGCGGCTGTCGGCCGTCAACCCGCAACCGGAGTTCGGAACGGACCATGCGCTGGGTGATCCTGTTCGCCTCGATCGCGTTCTTCCTGATCTATGACGGCCTCTACAATGAGGGCCGGTGGTTCGATATGTTCATCCGCTGGATCATAAGCCTGCTCAGGCTGATCGGGGTCAGTTGATCAGTCCTCCTCGGTAAACACTTCCTCGCGCTTCTTGCGCACCGACGGCAGCAGCACGATCACCAGCACCGCGACGGCGACCGCCAGCAGGGACGCGCTGAGCGGCCGGGTGACGAAGGTCATCGGGTCACCCTTGCCGAGGATCATGGCGCGGCGCAGGTTCTCCTCCAGCAACGGGCCGAGCACGAAGCCGAGCAGCAGCGGCGCCGGCTCGCAGCGCATCTTCAAAAGCACGTAGCCGAGCAGGCCGAAGATGGCGACGAGATAGAGGTCGTACATGTTGGAGTTCACGCTGTAGACGCCGATCGAGCAGAACGCCATGATCGTCGGGAACAGCACGAAGTACGGAACCTTCAGCAGCTTCACCCACAGGCCGATGAGCGGCAGGTTCAGCACGATCAGCAGCAAATTGCCGATCCACATCGAGGCGATCAGCCCCCAGAACAGGTCGGGATTGTCGGCCGCGACATTCGGGCCAGGCACGATGCCCTGGATGATCATGGCGCCGATCATCAGCGCCATCACCGGATTGGCGGGGATGCCCAGCGTCAGCATCGGGATGAACGAGGTCTGCGCGCCGGCATTGTTGGCGGACTCAGGCCCGGCGACGCCGGCCAGCGCGCCGTGGCCGAATTCTTCGGGCTTGTCCGAGACGCGCTTCTCGATCGTGTAGGAGGCGAAGGCGGCGAGCACCGCTCCGTTGCCCGGCAGGATGCCCAGCGCTGAGCCGAGTGCGGTGCCGCGCAGGATGGGCGCCAGCATGCGGCGGAAATCGTCGCGCGTCGGCATCAGGCCGGTGACCTTGGTCATCAACACCTCACGCGTTCGCTCCTCTTCCAGGTTGCGCAAGATTTCGGCGACGCCGAACAGGCCGACCGCGATGGCGACGAAGTTCAGCTGATCGCCGAACCCCATGATGCCGAAGTTCAGGCGTGGCGAACCCGAAATGACGTCCTGTCCGACGAGGCCGAGGATCAGGCCGAACACGACCATGGCGATCGCCTTGATGACCGAGCCATGCGCCAGCGCGACGGCCATGACGAGGCCGACGATCATCAGCGAGGTGTATTCAGCGGCGCCGAATTTCAGCGCGATCGTGGTCAGCGGTGGCGCGAAGAGGGCGATCAGCACGGTGGCGATGGTGCCGGCTACGAAGGAGCCGATGGCGGCGGTCGCGAGCGCCACGCCGGCGCGACCCTTGCGCGCCATCTGGTAGCCGTCGATGGCGGTGACGGCCGATGAGGACTCGCCCGGCATGTTGATCAGGATAGCGGTGGTGGAGCCGCCATACTGGGCGCCGTAATAGATGCCGGCCAGCATGATCAGCGAGGAGACGGGATCGCCGATCTGGAAGGTGATCGGCAGAAGCATGGCGATGGTCGCTGTGGCACCGATGCCGGGCAAGACGCCGATGAGCGTGCCAAGCAGAACGCCGATCAGGCAGAACAGGATGTTGGTGAAGGTCGAGGCGGTGGCGAAGCCGAGCGCCAGATTGTTGAAGAGATCCATCGTCGCCTCCTAGAACCAGTTCAGCCAGGGGCCGAAGCGCTGGAACGGCAGCCCGAGCCCGTAGCTGAACACCACCGTCGAAAAGACGGTGAGGGCGACGGCAAGCACGAGCGCCGGCAGCGGCCTCATCTTGAACGAGGCAAAGGCTGCGATGAGCGCGGTGATGAAGACGGCGCCGACGAAACCGAGCGGCCTGACTGTCACGCCAAAGATGATCGGGGCCAGCAGGATGAAGAGCATGCCGCGCCAGGCGATCAGGCCGACCGGCTCGCCCTCGACGCGCAGCGCCTGCACGAAGATCACGCCGCCAAGCAGGATGAGCAGCAGGCAGAGGATCATCGGCAGGCCGCCGGGGCCGATCCTGTTCCAGGTGCCGAGATCGACAGACAGAGCCTGTACGAGAAAAACGATGCCTACGACGACGAAGAACAGGCCGCAGACCGCGTTTGTCCGGTCGAATGTGATATCCCGCATAACATCCTCCCCAGGATAAGCGAGCCGACTATGTGCCGAGTCGGTCAAGCAGGCCACGCGCCCGCGTACGAAGCTGTCTGCACTGCTTGTGTCGAAAGGCCTCTCCCGTGGCGGGAGAGGCGTCAGCGTGAGACCGGAGGCGGGTTTTCGCCTCCGGTCACGCAATCCAACCGGCGCCGCCGTTGCCGGGAGGCGCCGCGGCGGGGATCAGTCGGCGTACTGGCCGGCCGCTTCGATGATCGGCTTCCAGCGGGCGATCTCGCTCTCCAGCTTGGCCTTGAGGGCGGCCGGCGTGGCGTCAGCCTCGGACGACGGCGCGGTGCCGAGTTCGGCGAAGCGGGCGGCGACGTTCTCGTCCTTCAGCGCCACCTGCAGCGACTTCGACAGACGGTCGATCGCCTCGGCGGGCGTGCCCTTCGGCGCGTAGAGGCCGTGCCAGATCGCGACCTGCATGCCGGGCAAGCCGCCTTCGTCGGTGGTCGGCACGTCCGGCAGGACCTCGAGGCGGGCCGGCGTCGTGACGGCGTAGGCCTTGATGGTGCCGCCCTGGATCTGCTTGGTGGTGTTGGTGGTCTGGTCGCACATGATGTCGACCTGGCCGCCGAGCAGGTCGGTCATCGCCGGGCCGGTGCCCTTGTAGGGAACCGTAACCAGCGGCGTGCCGATCGCGGTCATGAACAGCATGCCGCAGAGGTGCGATGCGGCGCCGATGCCGGCATTGGCAACGGTGACGCTGTCCTTATTGGCCTTGGCGTATTCGACCAGGCCTTTCAGATCGGTCGGCTCGAGGTCCTTGCGGCCGACGATGGTCATCGGCACCTCGGTGACGAGGCCGACATATTCGAAGGCGTTCAGCGTATCGTAGGCGAGCTTGCGGTAGAGCGTGGCGCTGGTCGCCATGCCGATGTGGTGGAGCAGCAGCGTGTAGCCGTCGGGATCGGAGGTCGCGACGCGGCCCGCGCCGAGCGTGCCGCCGGCGCCGCCGACGTTTTCGACGATGACCTGCTGGCCGAGATCCTTCGACATCGCCTCGGCGACGAGGCGGGTGACCGTGTCGGTCGGGCCGCCGGCGGCGAAGGGCACGATGACCGTGATGGTGCGGTCAGGAAAGGTCTGCGCGCCGGCTGCCATGGGCAAGAGGCAGACAGCGGCGGTCGCCGCGAGGGCCGCGATGAGTCTTTTCATGGATCGTTCCTCCCAGAACGTGGGTTCTACCCGCGAGAAGCGTGCGGGCTGGGGCCATAGCAGCCTCTAACTAGGGCGGCGCAAGCGGCGGGCGAAGAGGAAATGCCGCAAAACGGCAGGTCAGCCGGCAAAATGGGTGGAAAAGGTAACATTGGCCGCCAGGGGTGTGTGGAAATTCACCCATCCGACCGTTTCTGCCGGCTCATTCCAGCGCGGCGTCCTTGTCGAGGCCATGCCGCTGCATCTTCTCGTAGAGCGTCTTGCGCGAGATGCCGAGGGACTCATAGACCGGCCTGAGGCTACCGCCATGAGCGAGGAGAGCGCCGGCGATGATGCTCTTCTCGAACTCGGCGACCCGGTCGGCCAAGCGGCTGGCCTCGCGCTCGGAACCACGGTCGTCGCCGAGACCCAAGCCAAGCACAAAACGGTCCGCGGCGTTGCGCAACTCGCGCACATTGCCCGGCCAGTCGCGCTGCGCGATCTCGGCGATGATCTCGGCTGGCACCGCCACCTCGTCGCGACGGTATCGGCCGGCGGCTTCGCGCACCAGCGCGAGGAAAAGGAGCGGCACATCCTCACGGCGTGTCTCAAGCGAGGGCATGCGCAAGGTTACGACGTTGAGGCGATAAAACAGATCGGCGCGAAAACGGCCCGCCGCGACCTCTGCCTCCAGGTCGACTTTGCTGGTCGCGACGAAACGGACATCGAGCGGCACCGGCTCGTTGGAGCCCAACCGCGCGATGACGCGGTCCTCAATGACGCGCAGCAATTTTGCCTGCAGTTCAAGCGGCATCGATCCGATCTCGTCCAGCAGGACAGTGCCGCCACGCGCGTGTTCGAATTTTCCATAGCGTGGCCGGATCGCTCCGGGAAATGCGCCGGCTTCGTGGCCGAACAGTTCGCTCTCGATCAAATTCTCCGGGAGAGCGGCGCAGTTGATCGCGACGAAGGGCTTTGTAGCGCGGCCGCTCAGATCGTGAAGCGCGCGCGCCAGCACCTCCTTGCCGGTGCCGGTGTCGCCGATGACCAGCACGTCGGCGTCGGTGCCGGCGACGGCGCGCAGACGGTAACGCAGGTCGACCATGACCGGCGTGCGGCCCGGCAGACGCGCCTCGACGTCGTCGCGTTTGCCCGCGGCCGCACGCAGCACGCGGTTCTCCAGCACCAGGCGGCGGCGATCAACGGCACGCGCAACGCGGTCGGCGAAATCCTGCGCGTTGAACGGTTTTTCGACGAAGTCGTAGGCGCCTTCGCGCATCGCCTTGACGGCAAGCTGCACGTCGCCGTGGCCGGTGACGAGGATGACCGGGATGTCGGCATCGATGTCGCGGATGCGCGCCATCAACGTCATGCCGTCCATGCCGGGCATGCGGATGTCGGTCACGACGGCGCCATTGAAACCGGGATTGACGAAATCGAGCGCTCGCTCGGGTGCGGAAAATTCCTGCGTGGCGAACCCGGCAAGGTCGAGCGCCTGCGCCATCGAGCGGCGCACCTCTTCATCGTCATCGACGGTCAGGATCGTCGACTGCATCATTCAGCCGCCTCGGCGGCGGGCGGGTCGAGGCGCTTGGCGTCGGCGAGGTCGAGCTCGACGGTGAAGACCGCGCCGCCGTCCGGATGGTTGGCGACCGAGAGGCTGCCGCCGAAATCCTTGACGATGTTGTAGGAGATCGACAAGCCGAGCCCGAGACCCTTGCCGACGCCCTTGGTGGTGAAGAAGGGATCGAAGATGCGTTCGGCAATGGCCGGCTGGACACCTGGGCCATGATCGCGAACTTCGATGATTGCACGTTCACCGATCTGCCGTGCCGTCACCGCGATGGGCTGATTGCCAGAGCCCTCCATCGCGTCGGCCGCGTTGGAGATGATGTTGACCAGGACCTGCTGCAGGCGAACCGAACCGGCGCGCACGGCGAGCGAAGGCGGGTCGATGTCGATCTCGATCGAGCGGCCGGCTGACTTGAGCCGCGAACTGACGATCTCCATCGTGTCGTTCATCACGTCCGCCAGGTTGACCGGGCCGAGCTGCTCGTTGGGCTTGCGGGCGAAGTTGCGCAGATGCCGGCTGATCGACGCCATGCGGTCGATGAGGGCGGAGATGCGCGAGACATTGTCGCGCGCATCAGCAATGCGGTTGCGCTCGATGAGCACCGCGGCGTTGTCGGCATAATTCTTCACCGCGGCGAGCGGCTGGTTGAACTCATGTGACAGTGCCGCCGACATCTGGCCAAGGGCCGCGAGCTTGCCGGCCTGAACCAGGTCGGACTGGGTCTGGCGCAGCCGCACTTCGGTCGCGGTGCGCTCGACCACCTCTGTTTCTAGCCGCCGGTTGACGGTTGCGAGATCGGCGGTGCGCTCCTCGACGCGGTGCTCCAGCTGCTCTCGCGCGCTGCGCTGCAGCTCCATGCGCTCGGCGAGCTGGGCGCGGCGCTGGAAGATGATCGTCGCGGCAAGCGTGGCAAGCGCCATTAGCAGCAGCGCACCGACAACGCCGGTGCGCGCCTGCGCGTGGATGGGCTGCGTGTCGAGCAGCACCTGCACGGTCCAATCGGCCTCGGCCATGTGCTCTTGCAGCACAAGATATTCGCGCGCGGCGTTTGCTTCGCGCACGGTCATGAGCTTGTGCTCGCTGCCGAGCGCGGACGCTTCGATCGGCAGTTCGCGCAACACGGCATTGGCGTAGCGTCGCGAGCTTTCGGTGCGGGCAAGACGCTCCGGCGTCAGCGGCAGCAGACCGGCATAGAGCCAGTCCTTGCGGCCGGTCATGAAGATGATGCCTTCGGGATCCGAGACGATGAACTCGTAGTCGCCGCTCTTCCAGGCGGCCTCGATCGGCTCGATGTCGACCTTCACCACCACCACGCCGGCGATCACATCGTCGATGCGGACGGGTGCGGCGAAATAATAACCGCGCTTCAGCGAAGTCGTGCCGAGCGCAAAGAAGCGCCCAAGGCCGCCGGCTGCCGCCTGCTGGAAATAAGGACGGTAGGAAAAGTTCTCGCCGACGAAGCTTGTCGGGCCGTCATAATTGCTGGCGGCGATGGTGTCGCCATCAGGCTTCATCACGTAGATGTCGGACGCTTCAAGTTGCCTGTTGAGCAGCTTCAGATAGGCGTTGATCCCGGTGCGCTGCGGCTCGGTCGGGTCGGCCAGAAGCCGCTTGATGTCGTCATCGTCGGCGATCAGGGCAGGAAGCGCTTCGTAGCGGCGCATGTGGCCGCGCAGCGCGGACACGGCGAGGCTGAGCGTGGTCTGGCCGCGCGCGGCGGCCTCGTCGAGCTGAATGCGAGTGGCATAGGGCGTGCCGAATACAAGGATCGCGGCCGTCAGCGCCGAAATCACCAGCGCCGCCGCGATCCACCCCCGTTTTGCCGAAGAAATCCTCACCCGGCTTGTCGCCTCCCTGCGCGAGCGCCAAAAACACCGTTCCAGTATAGACTTAGGCGGCCGGGACACAATCGCAGGGTCGGGCGTGGCACAGTCGCGCTTTGCGCCGGGAACTGGTCAAACGAGCCAAGGCTTGGCACAGTCGTCGGTAAAGAGGGGTTTTCCGTGTTGGAAAAGATCAAGGGCGGGGAGGGCAAGGCCGTGCCGCTCAACAAGGGCCAGAAGCTCAAGCTGGTGAACACATTCGGCAGCCAAGTGGTCGATACCTGGGCGCTGAACCGGCACGACACGAGCGAATATCTGTCGGTCGAGCACACGCGCCGCATGATCGGCGCGCTATTTCCGGAAAAGGGCAGCACGCTCTATTCGAACCGGCGCACCGGGATGCTGCTGCTCGAAGAGGATACTTCGCCCGGCAAGCACGACATGCTGCTCGCCTGCTGCGACAAATGGCTCTACAAACACTATGGCTGCCCGCCCGGTCACCGCAATTGCCGGGACAATTTCCTCGAAGCGTTATTCGCTGCCGGCTTCGACGCGACCAGCGTGCCGAACCCGCTGAACCTCTGGATGAACATTCCGGTGACGAACAGCCGCGACATTGCGATCGGCACGCCGCTGAGCAAAGCCGGGGATCATGTGGTGCTGACGGCTCTTATCGACGTGATCGTCGTGCTGTCAGCCTGCCCGATGGATGTTACCCCGATCAATGGCGACGATCTGACGCCGAAATCCGTGCATTTCCAGGTGAATTGAGATGGCAAAAAAAGCAAAGACGGTCAGCGCGGCACCAAAGCCATGGGCGGACAGCGCGACACTGCTGGTCGACGTCGCCACCGGGCGGAAGCCGGCCGATCTGGTCGTGAAGAACGGCCGCTGGGTGAACGTGCATTCGGGCGAGATCATTCCCGGCACGGACATCGCGATCGTCGCCGGGCGGTTCGCCTATTGCGGGCCGGACGCCAGCCACACGATCGGCAAAAGCACGAAGGTCGTCGACGCCGGCGGACGCTATCTCGTGCCGGGTCTGTGCGACGGACACATGCATGTCGAGAGCGGCATGGTGACGGTGACGGAGTTTTCGCGCGCCGTGATCCCGCACGGCACGACCTCGATGTTCATCGATCCGCATGAGATCGCCAATGTGCTCGGCCTCGAAGGGGTACGGCTGATGCATGACGAGGCGGCGGCGATGCCGATCAACGTCTATGTGCAGATGCCGTCCTGCGTGCCCTCCGCACCGGGCCTGGAGACGCCGGGTGCTGTGCTCGGCGTCAAGGATGTCGTCGAGGCGATGACCTGGCCGAATATCGTCGGGCTCGGCGAGGTGATGAATTTCCCGGGGGTGATCGCCAACGACCCGACGATGTCGGGCGAGATCGCGGCGACGGTGCGCGCCGGCAAGACGGTTGGCGGACACTATGCGTCGCCCGATCTCGGCATCCCGTTCCACGGTTATGCGGCGGGTGGGGCCGAGGACGACCATGAGGGTACACGCGCGGAGGATGCGATCGCGCGGGTGCGACAGGGCATGAAGGCGATGCTGCGGCTCGGCTCCGCCTGGTACGACGTGGCGAGCCAGATCAAGGCGGTGACGGAGCAGGAGATTGATCCGCGCAATTTCATCCTCTGCACCGACGACAGCCATTCCGGCACGTTGGTGGAGGAGGGGCACATGGACCGCGTCGTGCGCCACGCGATCGCGCAAGGCCTGAAGCCGATCACCGCGATCCAGATGGCAACGGTGAACACCGCGCAGCATTTCAAGCTGGAGCGCGAGCTTGGCTCGATCGCGCCGGGGCGGCGTGCCGATTTCCTGATTGTCTCGGATTTGCCGGCGCTCGCTATCGACGAAGTCTATGGGCGTGGCGTACGGCTTGCCAAGGATGGCAAGCTGGAGGCGGACATCCCTGCCTGGGACTATCCGAAGAAGGCGAAGGGGACCGTCAAGCTCGGCAAGGCGCTGAAGGCCACGCATTTCGACATCAAGGCGCCGAAGGGCGCGAACAAGGTGCGCGCACGCGTGATCGGGGTCGTGGAAAACCAGGCGCCGACGAAGGCGCTGGAGGCGGACCTGCTGGTCGAAAGCGGGCTGGTGGCGATGGACCGCGACAACGACGTGGCGCAGATCGCGCTGGTCGAGCGGCATCGCGGCACAGGCGGCGTGGTCAACGGCTTCGTCTCGGGCTTCGGTTATGTCGAGGATTGCGCGCTGGCCTCGACGGTCGCGCATGACAGCCACCACATGATCGTCGTCGGCACCAACAAGGCCGATATGGCGCTCGCCGCCAACCGGCTGGGCGAAGTCGGCGGCGGCGTTGTGCTCTATTCAAAGGGCAAGGAGCTGGCGCTGGTCGAAATGCCGATCGCCGGGCTGATGTCGGACGAGCGCGCCGAAATTGTCGCCAAGAAGGCGGCAAAGCTGGTCGAGGCGATGCGCAAGGTCGGCTGCACGCTGAACAACGCCTACATGCAGCACTCGCTGCTGGCGCTGGTCGTCATCCCGGAACTCAGGATTTCGGACCTGGGCTTAGTCGACGTGACGAGGTTCGAGAAGGTCGAGCTGTTCGTCTAGCGTGTCGACAAACACCGGTCACATTCCTGATCTAACAGTCGTGCGGGTCGGGGATGGGAGGAAAACCTTGCGCATTCTCGAGCCCCTGTTGCAGCGCATGCCTACGCGCATATCCAACCGTCCGATCATCGGCGATGAGCTAGACGTCTCTTTCGTCAAGAAAGGCGGCTGGCTGGGCGCCAATCTGCCCCCACGCTTCGTGCCGCCGATGCTTCCGATCCATGAAAGCGTCGAAGAGCGCGCCAACGAAACGCAGCTCAGCGGCGACCGCCCGCTCTGGGAGGGCTACCGGCTCCTCAAAGGCTACAAGATAACGCACGGAACGCGACGGCCGAACGAGGTGCGGAGCGAGGCACAGCTCGGCCGGCTCTATTCATGGCTGGCGGGGCAACGCGACGAGGATGTCATTGTCGAGTTCGGCACGGCCTTCGGCGTGTCAGGTATGTATTGGCTCTCCGGCATGCAGAAGGGCCGGCTGTACACCTTCGAGCCCAATGCCAACTGGGCCGCAAGCGCCGAGCAGAATCTGCGCAGCGTCTCCGACCGCTTTACGCTCACAGTGGATACGTTCGAAGCGGCCGGGCCGAAGCTGCTCGCACCGGCGAGCGTGGGGATCGCGTTCGTCGACGCGATCCATGCCAGCGATTTCGTGTTCCGGCAGTACGAGATCCTCAAGCCGCTGATGAAGCGCGGCGGGCTGGTGATCTTCGACGATATCCATTTTTCATGGGACATGCGCAGGTGCTGGCGCCAGATCGCGCGTGATCCTTCGCTTGCTGCGAGCGCAACAGTGACCGAGCGGATCGGCATCATCGAACTTCCCGGTTGAACCGCTCAGCTTGCTTGCCTGAATCGCTGCACGTCGATTTCGTCAGCACGATCGCGCATAAGACGGGAATCGTACCACGCCTGCATGTTGAGCAGAGTATCCATGCTCATCCCGAACGCCTTTTCGATCCGCAACGCCATCTCGGGCGAGAGCGCCGCCTTGCCATTGACAAGGTCGGAAAGCGTGGCCCGGCGGACACCCAGGACGTCGGACGCCTTGGCGACCGACAACTCCAGCGGCTCGAGAATTTCTTCGCGGACGAACGTTCCGGGGTGCGGCGGCCGCATGCCGATCTTCCGTGATTTTTCGCTCTTCAATGATAGTCCTCCAAATCCAGATCCTCGATTTCGCCGGCTTCGATGCGAAACGTGATGCGCCAGTTGCCGGAGACCGAAATACTCCACGTGCCGGCGCGGTCGCCTGCCAATTGATGAATTCGCCAGCCCGGCGGTCCTTCGACCCCGCCTATGTCTCTTGCAGAGATCAATACGGCGAGAATGTTCCGAACGCGGTTGACAAAATCAGCCCTTAAGCCGCGAGTGTCATCATCCTCTATGAAGCGACGCAAACCACGGTGGCGGACCGTTCGAATCTTTATCGCTCTATGTACGGCTATACCGTACGATTGTCAAGGTGCGCTTGAATGAGGCGACATTATGCAAGTCCGCAGACTCTGAGTGTCTAGCCACCGCCCGTCGCGACGTTCAGCACTTCGAACGGCGTGGTGATGATCAGCTTGACGGCGGAGCCGGCGGCTTCGCCGAGCCCTTGCGAAATCGAGGCAAGCTGGCCGCGCAACTGCGCATCGGAGTTCAATCCGCCGGGATCGTTCAGGCGCTGGCCGAGCAGGCGCACGAGGACC
>DATJTE010000007.1:0-88216 GCA_035503715.1 Rhizobiaceae bacterium
CCGGACGACCTCACCACCTGCTCTGACATCGATTTGATGAGCGCCAATTCGGACGGCCGCTTCGTCCACAAGGACGGCACGCCTTACCCGGGGCAGGATTAGAACCCGAGATAGAGCCCCGCTGCCAGCACCAGCTCGCCAGCAATGATGCCGGCGAGCACCGTGCGACGTAGAAGAAGATACGCAGCGAACCCTGCCCCGGCCGCGCCGATTCTCAGCCACAGCGCGGCGTCCGCCAGCGGTCCGCTCGGGAACACGATCAGATTGCCGATGACCGCCGCGACGAGCGCCGTCGCAATCGCTCGCACCAGCACGAGCACATCCGAATCCTCGTCGACGCGTCCGCCGAGCAGCACGCCAAGCACGCGCCACGGATAGGTCATCGCCCAGCCGCCGACGAGGATGAAGAGATATGGCCACCACCAGGCGTCGATGCTGTCCAGCGTCATGTCGCGCTCCTGCGCATGCGGTGGATCGCATAGGCGCCAACGCCGCCAAGCAGGCCTGCCATCAGCAGATCGAAGGCCGGCGCGACCATGTGGAACAGCGGCCCGAGGAACAGCCCGAGCACCATCGCGATGTTCGACGCCGCCTCGCGCGCCGAACCCCAGAGCGAGGTCAGGAAATACATCGGCGTCAGCAGGAAGAGCGCGGCCATCACCGCCGGCGGCAGCGTCGGCGCCAGCGCATAGACCACCGCCACCACGATCATGTTGATGACGACGAGACTCGATCCGAGGCCGAAGTAAAAGCTCGTCCGCAGCTCGCGCGGCACGGTGCGCAGCGCATCCATGGCGATCACCCACGAGGTGATCGCCACGAAATGCGAAAGCAGATACAGCGTCAGCCGGCTGGTCTTCGAGCCGCGCATCTCCGGCACCAGCGCCACCACCATCGGTGTCAGCCGGATCGACGACAGCGCCACCGCGAACGCGATTGCCACGAGCCCGGCGCCCGACAGCACCGCGCCCGCTATCACCACCATCGCCGGCAGCGCCCAGATCGCCATCACCATGAACACGGCTTCGACGATGCCGAAACCGGCGTCCCGCGCCAAGCCGGCAAAGCCGATATGCGCGGTGGCCAGGATCAGGCCCGGAACGGAGAAGGCGTTTCGCATACCGCGCAGGAACCAGACGCGGCGTTCGGAGAAGGATGGGATCGGATCGACGGACATGCGTGATCGGCGTTATCACGCCCGGCGCGTCATCGCGACCCGCCTATTGGCCTGATCATGCAGGCCAGATCGCAGCGACCCCAAAAGCAAAAAGGGCGGACCTTACGGCCCGCCCTGCACTCACCCGCTATTGCGGTTTGATCAACCCTTGCGCGGCAGTTGCGGCACGAGGCTGCGCTTGCCTGCGTCTTTCGCGTCCGGCTTGGCCTTGGCGACCGCCGCTTTCTTGGCGGCGGCCTTTTTCGGCGCCCGGCGCGGCGTCTCGTTCTCCGGATCTTCCTTCTTCGGCTTCACCGGCACTTCGTCGGTTAGCGATTCCAGTTTGAGGCCGGTTTCGCCGTTCTCCCTGGTCTCGACGGTGACGCGCACCGTGCCGCCCTTTTTGAGCTTGCCGAACAGCACCTCTTCCGCCAGCGGCTTCTTGATGTGCTCCTGGATGACCCGGCCGAGCGGCCGCGCACCCATGCGCTCGTCATAACCCTTGTCGGCGAGCCAGGCGATCGCATCCGGCGACAGGTCGAAGGTCACGCCACGCTCGGAGAGCTGGGCTTCCAGCTGCATGACGAACTTCTGCACCACCTGGTGGATCACCGGCACCGGCAGCGAGCCGAACGGGATGATCGCGTCGAGACGGTTGCGGAACTCCGGCGTGAACAGCCGGTTGATCGCCTCCATGTCGTCGCCTTCGCGCTTGGTCGAGCCGAAGCCGATCGCCGCGCGCGCCATGTCTTGCGCACCGGCATTCGTCGTCATGATCAGGATGACGTTCCTGAAGTCGATCTGCTTGCCGTTGTGGTCGGTCAGCTTGCCGTGGTCCATCACCTGCAACAGGATGTTGAACAGGTCCGGATGCGCCTTCTCGACTTCGTCGAGCAAGAGCACGCAGTGCGGATGCTGGTCGACGCCGTCGGTCAAGAGACCGCCCTGGTCGAAGCCGACATAACCGGGAGGCGCGCCGATCAGGCGCGACACCGTGTGGCGCTCCATATACTCCGACATGTCGAAGCGCAGCAGCTCGACGCCGAGCGACGCAGCAAGCTGCTTCGCCACTTCGGTCTTGCCCACACCCGTCGGGCCGGAGAACAGGTAGGAGCCAATCGGCTTCTCCGGTTCGCGCAGGCCCGCGCGCGCCAGCTTGATCGCCGAGGTCAACGCCGTGATTGCGGTATCCTGGCCGTAAACCACGCGCTTCAGCTCGGCCTCGAGATTGGCGAGCACTTTTTCGTCGTCGGCCGAAACCGTCTTTGGCGGGATGCGCGCCATCGTCGCGACCGTCGCCTCGATTTCCTTCAGCCCGATCGTCTTCTTGCGCTTGTTCTCCGGCAGCAGCATCTGCGATGCGCCCGTCTCGTCGATCACGTCGATCGCCTTGTCGGGCAGCTTGCGGTCGTTGATGTAACGCGCCGAAAGCTCGACCGCCGCCTTGATGGCGTCGGCCGTGTAGCGGACCTTGTGGAACTCCTCGAAGTAAGGCTTCAGCCCCTTCATGATCTCGATCGTGTCCGGCACCGTCGGCTCGTTCACGTCGATCTTCTGGAAGCGCCGCACCAGCGCGCGGTCTTTCTCGAAGAACTGGCGGAACTCCTTGTAGGTGGTCGAGCCGATGCAGCGGATGAGACCCGACGACAGCGCCGGCTTCAACAGGTTCGACGCATCCATCGCGCCGCCCGATGTGGCGCCAGCGCCGATCACCGTGTGGATCTCGTCGATGAACAGGATCGCGCCGGGATAGTCTTCCAGCTCCTTGACGACCTGCTTCAGCCGCTCCTCGAAATCGCCGCGATAGCGCGTGCCGGCGAGCAGCGTGCCCATGTCGAGCGCGAAGATCGTCGCGCCCGCCAGCACCTCCGGCACCGTGCCTTCGACGATGCGCTTGGCGAGGCCTTCGGCGATCGCCGTCTTGCCGACGCCGGGATCGCCGACATAGAGCGGGTTGTTCTTCGAGCGACGGCAGAGCACCTGGATGGTGCGCGAGATTTCAGACTCGCGACCGATCAGCGGATCGATGCGGCCCGACTTCGCCTTGTTGTTGAGATTGACGCAGTACGCTGTCAGCGCGTCCTGCTGCTTGCCCTTCTTGCCGCCTTCCTCGCCGCCGGCAGCACCGGCCTCGCCCTGCTGCTCCTCTTCGGTGCCGCGCGGCGTGCGGCTGTCGCCGGCGCCGGGGCGCTTGGCGATGCCGTGCGAGATGTAGTTGACCGCGTCGTAGCGGGTCATCTGCTGTTCCTGCAGGAAGTACGCGGCGTGGCTTTCGCGCTCGGCGAAGATCGCGACCAGCACATTGGCGCCGGACACTTCCTCGCGGCCCGAAGACTGCACGTGGATCACCGCGCGCTGGATGACGCGCTGGAAGCCTGCAGTCGGCTTCGAATCCTCGTCGTAACCGGTGACCAGATTGTCGAGCTCGGTGTCGATGTAGTTCAGCACCGTGCGCTTCAATTCGTCGAGATCGACATTGCAGGCACGCATTACGGCTGATGCGTCCTGATCGTCGATCAGCGCCAGCAGGAGATGTTCGAGCGTCGCATATTCATGATGACGCTCGTTGGCGAAGGTCAGCGCCTGGTGAAGCGCCTTCTCCAACCCTTGGGAAAATGCTGGCATTAATTCCTCACTTCTTCTCCATCACACACTGCAGCGGGTGCTGGTGCTGACGGGCAAAATCCATGACTTGGGTCACCTTGGTCTCGGCGACCTCGTAGGTAAAGACCCCACATTCGCCCACGCCGTGATTGTGAACGTGGAGCATGATGCGGGTGGCGTCCTCCCGGTTCTTCTGGAAGAACCGTTCGAGCACGTGAACGACGAACTCCATCGGAGTGTAGTCGTCGTTCAGGATCAGCACGCGATAGAGCGACGGCTTCTTGGTTTTCGGCTTGGTGCGGGTGATCACCGCAGTGCCGCGACTGCTCCGGTCGCCGCCACCGCCTTCGTTCTGCATCCGGGCCCTGCTCATCCGCATGGTGTCCCCGTCAGTCTTCAAGAAGCCTTCCTTTTTCTTGGCGCCACTCCAGGCAGCGGTATGTAGGTCGTTCGGTACTGATTGTAAGGCCTTCCATCCTGCTTACAATATGGCCGTCCGGTCAGGTTGATCGAATTTCCCTTAATCGTGAACGCGGTTTTGCTGTATCGGCGAAAAATGCCGCGATCACATTCACATCGCGATGATGCGCCCTACCTGCTTTTGCGAACCTTGCGTAAGCTGAGCGTGAATCGCCCGTGAAGCTTTGGCGACGAGAATCACGCCCTCGTTTCAGGAAGGCATCACGCTGCGTTTCAAGGGATGTCAGGAGAGATCGGCCCGACGCGTCTACCTGCTTGACGCCCAGATATATTGATATCAATCTTTCATGCGGATGAGGAGAATCGGATGATGCAGGAACATCCCTATCGGTGGGTGATCGTCGCGGTCGGCGCGCTGATGACCTGCATCGCGATCGGCGCAATGTTCTCGCTGGCCGTCTTCCTCGACCCCATGACGAACGACACCGGCTGGTCGCGCGCCGGCATTTCGACCGCCATGACGCTCAACTTCATCGTCATGGGGCTCGGCGGCTTCGCCTGGGGCAACATCAGCGACCGATACGGCACGCGCATCGTCGTACTGATCGGCGCGGTGCTGCTGGGGTTGGCGCTGGTGCTGGCCAGCCGCGCAGGCTCGCTGCTCGAATTCCAGCTCATCTTCGGCGTGCTCGTCGGCCTCTCCGCCAGCACCTTCTTCGCGCCAATGATTGCCGCGACCATGGAGTGGTTCGAGCGGCAACGAAGCCTCGCGGTCTCGCTCGTCTCGGTCGGCATCGGCGTCGCGCCGATGACGATCTCGCCTCTCGCGAGCTGGTTGACCACCGAATATGACTGGCGCGTCGCGATGTTCGTCATCGGCATCGGCTCCTGGGTGCTGCTCATTCCTGCGGCATTTCTGGTCCGCAAGCCTCCTGCCCCGACTGCAGCCGGCGTAGCGTCCGATGCGCCACCGGCACAAGGCTGGACGCCGGTCTGGGAAGCGCTGCGCTCGCCGCAATTCCTTGTGCTGGGCTTCACCTTCTTCATCTGCTGCGCCGCGCATTCCGGTCCGATCTTCCACATGGTCAGCTACGCAATCGTCTGCGGCATCGCGCCGATCGCCGCCGTCAGCATCTACAGCGTCGAGGGTCTGGCAGGCCTCGGCGGTCGTCTGCTGCTCGGCGTGCTTGGCGACAAATACGGCGCCAAACCGGTGCTGATCGGAGGCTTGCTGGTGCAAGCGCTGGTGATCGGCGCCTACAGCGCGATCAACCAGCTCGAGCAGTTCTACGTGCTGGCCGTCATCTTCGGCACCGCCTATGGCGGCGTGATGCCGCTTTATTCGGTGCTGGCGCGCGACTATTTCGGGCAGCACATCATGGGCGCGGTCTTGGGCGCGCTGGGCCTGCTGTCGAGCTTCGGCATGGCGTTCGGCCCGCTGATCGGCGGCTGGGTGTACGACACCTTCGACGGCTATTCGTGGATGTTCATCGGCTCGGCCATCGTCGGGCTTGGTGCGATGGCGCTTGCCTTCACGTTCCCGCCCCAGCCGTCACGCGAGCAGATGCAGCCGGCCTGAAGTCAGAAGCGACGCGCAAAAAGAAAACGGCGTGCCAGCGGCACGCCGTTTGTTCTGACGAGCGCGTAGCTCGACCCGATCTTTATTTCGCTTTGGCGACGGCGGATTCGAACGGCTTGTAGGCGTCCTTCGCGACCTCGGCGTAGAGTTCGCTCATCTTCGTCGCCTCGGCCACGAAGCCTTCATAGGCCTTCTTGGCGTAATCGGTCTGGATCTCGATCGCCGACTCCAGCGACTTGGCGCCGAGCAGCTTCTCGAACGCGGCGCTGCCGTCCTCAAAACTCTTCTTCGTATACTCGGTCGCCTCGGTAGCGATCGACTGAAGGCCCTTCGACAGCGAAGCGAAGCCCTTCAGACCGGTATCCATGAATTCCTTGCCGTATTTGCTGGCATCATCAAACTGCTGCATTTTCGCGATTTCCTTTGTTCTGGGCTCTTGATTCAGAGCCTCGGGAACGCACCGCTTTGTGCGATGCGGTCTGTTTATTGTGCAATGCACAAACAGTCAAGCAACACTGCCCTTACGGAAGAACTCGGGCACGCCGGGTTGGTACGCGAACCTCCTTCGTCATCCTGGGGCGAGCGCAGCGAGACCCTGGGATCCATGCCTGAACAGTGAACGACGCAAGTGGTGCAATTCTATCCTGCAAACCCGTGGACAGATTTTGCCCACCTCTCCTGTCATCCGAAAATAAATCTCCGCGATTTCAAGCGCTTGGCGTGTCAGCAGAAAAAAATCTGCAGGTCGCCAAGCCGGGTTCTGTCCACGGGGGTACGGCCCCAGGCGATAATTGCCTCCAGTTCCTCCCATGGGAACACCGGTCATGACGGTGATTGCGTGGGGAGGAACCGGCGCTCCGATCGGCCGCTAACGTGGCGGCCGGTCCGGGGAGGTCTGTTAAGTCCTGTTCCAAGTTCCAGGGGCACTAAGACCCCGTTCGCCCGAACCCAAACAGGCAGGGCGATGACCTCGGAGGCGGCAAGCGAAAGCGATCCGCCGAAGACTGGAAAAACGGAACACCGGACCTCAGAACGCCGGGCGGGCGGCCGCGAGGTTGCACGTTACTAACTTTGATGAGCAGCCCACGGCCGCCCGTCTTCCCACTCTTCAGACGACCGGAGAGTGTGTTCTTTGACAATGGCCAGACGGGTGAAAACCCGGGCGTGGCAACGGGCAAGTGTGTTCTTTGAAAACCGAAGATAGAGAACGTCGGCTCAAAGCCGGTTGCGCAGCGGGTTCCAGCGCACGGTGCCAAGCCTGATCTTCTCGCGCACCAGCGTGAGCAGGCCCGACGCCGCAATCACCGCGAGTCCGACAAACGAAATCCAGTCGGGATACTCCGCGAAAAAGCCCGCGCCGATGATCACCGCCCACAGGATCTGCGAGTAGTGCGTCGGCGCGATGTGAGCGGCAGGCGCCCGTCGTGCCGCCGAGAACATGATGCTGTGACCGGCCGCGATGAAAACACCGATGACAACCATCGCGCCGAGAGGCTCCAACGCCGGTGTGCTCTCACCGAAGGCCAGCATGAGCGCGCCGTTCACGACCACACCGTAGGCGATCAGCGTGGCCAGCACCGTGGTCCGTTTCTCCTGCAACGCCAGCGTGCGCAGGAGGATCATTGTGCCGGCTGCGAGCAACGCGACGGTCAGCGCCGCGAGATGCCCGAGTTGCAGTTCGCGGAAGCCCGGCTTCACCACCAGCAGCACGCCGACGAAACCCGCGACCACCGCCGCCCACCGCCAGCGCCCGACATCTTCGCCGAGCAGAACGACAGAGAGGATGGTGACGAAGAACGGCGCCACGAAGATCAGCGCATAGGTTTCGGCGAGCGGAATGGTGGTGAAGGCATAGATGCCGCAGATCTGCGCCAGCAGACCGCCGATCGCGCGGCCATGCACGGCCCAGGGGCGGGTCATTCGCCATGTGTCGCGCCAGCGTTCGTCGCGCGGCTTCATGAAGAGGAGGAAGAAGCCGGCAAAGAGCGTCGTGTAGAAGCCGATCCCGAAAACGCCGACCGAACCCGACAGGCCTTTGATGATGCCGTCGCCCCACGCGAAAACCGCATAGGCAAGGAGGGCGAGCAGAACGCCTGTGTTCAAGTCGGTGACCTTGGGTCGAAACACCCGGCGAATCCGGGCGAAGAGGAGGCTTCCACCCGGTACGCCCGCCCGCCGCGCCTTGCAAGGCGCTTGGCCGCTTCCCGCGCGCTGCGGCATTCGGTCCGCCGCTCTTTCACTTTTTCGGGCGTGACCTAACTTCCTGTTCGCGCCGGCCTCCGGCTTGACGCGCCGCGAGGCTTCTTTTAGGGCCCGTGCAATTCCCTCGCGTCCAAGGGCCTGTCCTCAATGGAAATCTTTACCGCCGCCGGCTTTTCCGCGCTGCTTCAGGTCATCGCTATCGATCTCGTGCTTGCCGGCGACAATGCCATTGTCATCGGCCTCGCCGCCGCCGGTCTCCCGGCTGAGCAGCGCAAGCGCGCGATCCTGGTCGGCATCATTGCCGCGACGGTGCTCAGAATTGGTTTCGCCCTGATCACACAGCAACTCCTGCAGGTTGGCCCGATCCTGCTGATCGGTGGTGGTCTCCTGCTGCTCTACGTCTGCTGGAAGATGTGGCGCGAACTCAGCACCACCCATGCGCAGGAGCACGAGGCGACCGAAGCGCTCTCGGAGACGGACCACGACAGTGACGGGAAGGTTGCCGGAAAGACGCCAACCAAGACCTTCGCGCAAGCCGCCTGGCAGATCGTCATCGCCGACGTGTCGATGTCGCTGGACAACGTGCTCGCCGTCGCCGGCGCGGCGATGGATCATCCGACCGTGCTCATCATCGGCCTTGCGCTGTCGATTGCCCTGATGGGCTTTGCGGCAAGCTTCATCGCCCGCCTGCTGCACAAATATCGCTGGATTGCCTATGTCGGCCTGATCGTCATCCTCTACGTGGCGATCGAGATGACGCTGAAGGGCGCCTACGGCCAGTGGCCGGAGCAGCTTTCGTTCCTGAGCGGCTGGTTCGGTGCGCCAGGTTCGCATTGATCCATGACCGCGCCGCGCGTCAGCTTCGTTAGCCTGGGCTGCCCCAAGGCGCTGGTCGATTCCGAGCGCATCCTGACCCGTCTGCGCGCCGAGGGCTATGAGATCGCCCGCAAGCATGACGGCGCCGATCTCGTCGTCGTCAACACCTGCGGCTTCCTCGATTCCGCCCGCGACGAGTCGCTCGACGCGATCGGCACGGCGATGAAAGAAAACGGCAAGGTCATCGTCACCGGCTGCATGGGCGCCACGCCTGAGCTGATCCGCGAGAAGCACCCCAACGTCCTCGCCATCACCGGGCCCCAGGCCTATGAGAGTGTCATGCGCGCTGTGCACGAGGCGGCTCCCCCGGCGCACGATCCGTTCGTCGACCTTTTGCCGCCACAGGGCGTAAAACTCACCCCGCGCCACTACGCCTATCTAAAGATTTCCGAGGGCTGTAACAATCGCTGCACCTTCTGCATCATCCCGTCGCTGCGCGGCGATCTTGTCTCCCGGCCCGCCGCCGACGTGCTGCGCGAAGCCGAGAAGCTGGCCAATGCGGGCGTCAAGGAACTTCTGGTTATCTCACAGGATACAAGCGCTTACGGGATCGACCTCAAATATCAGACGAGTATCTGGAAGGACCGCGAGGTTCGCGCCAAATTCCTCGACCTGTCGCGCGAGCTCGGCGAACTCGGCATGTGGGTCCGCATGCATTACGTGTACCCTTACCCGCACGTCGCGGACGTCATCCCGCTGATGGTCGAGGGGAAAATCCTCCCCTATCTCGACATTCCGTTCCAGCACGCATCGCCCACCGTGCTGAAGAACATGCGCCGCCCCGCGCATGGCGAAAAGACGCTCGATCGGATCCGTCAGTGGCGCGACATCTGTCCTGACCTTGCCATCCGCTCGACCTTCATCGTCGGCTTCCCCGGCGAGACCGACGAGGATTTCGAGATGCTGCTCGACTGGCTCGACGAGGCGAAGATCGATCGCGCCGGTTGCTTCCGCTACGAGCCGGTCGGTGGCGCGCGCTCGAACGATCTTGGCCTGCCCGAAGTGCCGAAAGAGGTCAAGGAACAGCGCTGGCATCGCTTCATGCAGCGCCAGCAGAAAGTGTCGGCATCGCAGTTGATGAAGAAGGTCGGCAAGCGCCTCCCCGTCATCATCGACGAGGCACATGGCGCCGCCGGCAAGGGCCGCACCCGGTACGACGCCCCCGAGATCGACGGCAATGTCCACATCCAGTCTCGCCGGCCGCTGCGCGTCGGCGACATCGTCACGGTGAAGATCGACCGCGCCGACGCCTACGACCTTTACGGCGCGGCGAGCTGAAGAGCATCAGTGGACGCGCCGGGGGGACTGCTCGCGCAGTGTTCGTTCAACGGGCAGTCGCGACAGCGCGGGTGAGCGGGCCGGCACAGCGTTTGGCCGAGCCGCTTCAGCATGACGTGGAGTTCGGTCAGATCGCGCGCCGACCAATCGGGTAAAAGGCTCATGACGGCTTCGAACGCTTGCCCGATATCCGCTTGCGGACCGACCAGATTGAATCGTCTAAGAATCCGCAGGATATGAGTGTCGACGACGAAGGCCGGCCGGCGTAGTGTACTGAAATTCAGCGTCGCCGCCGCTACCTTCGGACCAACGCCTGGTAGGCGCTGAAGCCAGATCAACGCTTCGCCGAGCGGCTTTGTGCCGAGAAAATCGAGCGACAGATCCGGGCACTGCCGCTCTACTGTCCTTAGCGCATCTCCGATCTGCCTCGCCTTGACATCGGCGAAGGTCACTTCCGCGATTTCAGCCTCGATCCTTGCATAGGGGGCATATGCGAGCGCGCGCCAGGCGGGATAGGCTGCGACAAGCCGGTCGTAGGTGCGCCACGACACTTCATCCCTCGTCCGGCTGCCGATCATTGCCCGCACCAGTTGCCCGGTCGGGGTCAGCCGACGCACGTCGCCGACGCGGCCGAAACACCCTTTCAGCCGATCGCGCATGGTCCGAAGCTCAGCGGCAGCACCAAAATCGAAGGTGGATTGCATGGGTGATGCTAGAACAAATAGGGAACATAGGCAACAACAAAAAAGCCGCTGAACACAGCGGCCTTTCTGTTTGAGTTCGGAATTCTTACTCGGCGTCTGCTGCCTTTTTCTTCTTGGCCTTCTTCTCGGGCTTGGCCTCTTCGGCCTCGCTGTCGTCGGCCATCAACTCGTCCTTGCTCACCTTCTTGTCGGTGACGGAGATCTGAGTCAGCAGATGGTCGACGACCTTTTCCTCGAACAGCGGCGCGCGCAGCGTGGTGAGCGCATTGGCATTGTTGCGGTACATGTCAAAGACCTGCTGCTGCTGGTCGGCCGGATAGCGGCGCACCAGGTCGAACAGCGCGCGCTGCATCTCCTCGTCGGTGACCTTCACGCCGGCCTTTTCGCCGATCTCGGCCAGCACCAGGCCGAGGCGGACGCGGCGCTCGGCGAGCCGCTGATACTCGGTGCGTGCCTCGTCCTCGGTGGTCTCCTCGTCCGCAAAGGTGCGGCCGGCAGCTTCGAGGTCGCGGTTCACCTGGTTCCAGATGTTGTTGAACTCCACGTCGACCAGCCGCGACGGCGCTTCGAACTTGTAGCTGCTGTCGAGCGCATCGAGCAGTTCGCGCTTTACCTTCTGGCGCGTCACCTGGCCATACTGGCTCTCGACCTGGCCCTTCACGATCTCGCGCAGCTTCTCGAGCGATTCCAGTCCGAGAGTCTTCGCCGTTTCGTCATTGATTTCGAGCGGGCCGGGAGCGGCGACTTCCTTGACGGTCACGTCGAAGGTCGCTTCCTTGCCAGCAAGATGCGGCGCGGAATAGTTCTCCGGGAAGGTAACAGTGATCTTCTTCTCGTCGCCGGCCTTGGTTCCGACGAGCTGATCCTCGAAGCCCGGGATGAACTCTTTCGAGCCCAGCACCAGCGGCTGGTCCTTGCCGGCGCCGCCGTCGAACGCGACGTCGTTGATCCTGCCGACATAGTCGATCGTCACGCGATCGCCATCGGCGGCCTTGCCGTCCTTCGGCTCGTAGGAGCGCGAGGATTCGGCGACGCGCTTCACCTGCTGCTCGATCTCGTCGTCGGTGACGTCATAGACCTGGCGCGTCACTTTGAGGTCAGCGAAATCCTTGATCGCGATGTCCGGGATGACCTCATAGGCCAGTTCGAACTCGAAATCGGCGTTGCCGGCGAGGATTTTCTCGGCTTCCTTCTCGTCCTCCGTCATCTTGACGTCAGGCTGCGTCGCAGCCTTCTCGCCGCGGTCGGAGAGGATCGAACGGGTGTCGTTCAGGATCTCGTTCACGACCTCGGCCATGAACGACTTGCCGTACATCTTCTTCAGATGCTGCATCGGCACCTTGCCGGGGCGGAATCCCTTGATGCGGACCTTGTCCTTGGCGTCGGTCAGCCGCGCCATGAGCTTGGCTTCCATGTCCTGAGCCGGCACGGTCACCTTGATCTCGCGCTTCAGGCCGGAATTCAGCGTTTCGGTTACCTGCATCGTCAAACCTTTGTTCTTAGGGGTGCCGTATCCAAACGGCCCCAAACCGTTGAGCCTGCCGGATTTTTCGCGCCGGGAGAGCCTTTGGTGCGGGTGGAGGGACTTGAACCCCCACGGCTTGCGCCACAGGAACCTAAATCCTGCGTGTCTACCAGTTCCACCACACCCGCTTCGGAGCTTTCCGGCCCGCGAAGCGCGAGGTTCTATATCATCAGCCCATGACCGTTCAAACTAAATTTGGGCCGGAATCGCGTGTTTTTTGAGCCTGCTGCGAAGGCTCGAAAAGCCAGCAAAATCAGTAAATCGGCTCGTCATAGAGCTTTTTGTCGCCGTCCATCAGCGCCTTGATCTGCGCTGTTCCTTCGTCGTCGACGGCAGCTAGAATGCGGAACGCCCGTGCTTCGTCGCGCATGCCCTGCTCGATCGCCAGCCCCTCGCCCTCCGGCACATAATAGCGCTCGATCCCATAGTCGGCGGAGATCGACGTATCCGGCCCAAGGTTCCAGCCCTCGCGCACGAGCCCGCGGATGACCGCCTCGTCCGGCGAACCCGGCGTGGCGGGTTTGGCGAACGAAGCGGATTGGAGCGTCCACAGACCGTCCGGCTGCCTTTTCAAGAGCACGTAGATCGGTCCCTCCTCCGATGTTTCCCGGCCGTTGATGTCTGTGATCGAGTTCGTCGGAACGGAGGAGATGGTATAGCCCAGCCGCACATAGTCGCCCCGCAGCAGGTCCCGGGGATCGACCGGTGCAGTCTCGAGCGTGATCTCCTTGCCGTTCTGCAGGATCGCCGCGCGTCCGATGATCGTCCAGCTCAGGAAGCCGATCTGAAGAAGCGCAACGGCAAGCGCGGCGGCAAGCAGTCTCCAGCCGGTCATCATCATGCCGAGGCTCCTTCAATGGCGGGCGCGTTCATGCGTTTTTCGATGCGGATGATGAAGAAGGCGACGAGCCCGAGCGCTACGCCCGCGGTCAGGAAGAGCCCGGCCGTGCCGAGCATCGAGCCCGCCAGGATAACGTAGACGATGACCAGCTCGAGCGTGAAGCCAAGATAGGCGATCCAGCGGAAACCCCGGCTTTCGCGGCCGGCCAGGAGCAGCGCCCCGACGATGCCCGCGATGATGACAACCGCGCTGATTGCGAACGCGGCCGTATCGTCGGTGAGCCACACCTGCAGGATCGGCATGCCGGTCAGGAAGCCGATCAGGCAGTGCACTGGGAAACGCCCGTCGAGCTGGACCAAGCGCTCCACCGGTCCCGGGAAATAGACCGCGAGCGCGAACAGCGCAGCCGAAACGACTGCAAGCGCCAGTGCGATATTGAGTAGGTCGTAATCGAAGGACAGGAGCACAACGAAAAAGACGAGCGACAGGAGGATCAGATGCCGTGCCGCGTTGCTTCCGGTCCAGAGCGAGACCGCCCAGAGCGCGGCCATGAGCAGCGGATAGGAGAGCGGGACCTCCTTGTTGCTCCAGATGTCGAAGCCGGCAAAAAAGAGCCATGCGATGCCGAGCCCGACGGCGCTGACGGTCAGCGGCCCCGACTGTAGCGCCGCCGCGGCCAGACCCGTCGCGATGCTCCAGACAAGGATCACCGCCGTTTCGTCGCCGGAGAGATGGTACATCTGGCCGATCAGGGCGATCGCCCCGCCAAACGTCGCCGCGGCGACGATCCAGACCGCCTCGGCGATACCGGGATGGCCGGTGTTCTTCAGCACCGCGCCGCCGACATAACCGCCGAGCATGATGGCAAAAAGCGCAAAAACCCTGACCAGCCGCGGAATGGCCTCCCAGTTCGCGGCGATGAGCACCAGGATTGCCGCGGCGAGCAGCAGAGCGGCCATGATGGCCAGCACATTGCCGAAACTCAGTGACCGGCGTTCGTGCTGCTCGACGTCCCTGGCGATCTTGTCGCCCGCAATCTGGTCAATAAAGCCCTGTTCGACCCAGCGCGCGACGTCCTTCTTCACGCGCGACGAATATGACGCCATTTCCGCCCTCCGACGCCCTGAAGCATTCCTTGCCCAAAGCACAATCCCGAAGCGTCGACTCGCTTCAAGTCATTGACCTTACGGTATTTTTGATTCGACGGCGAATCTGTGACGCAAGTATGAATCGGCGTTAATGTTGCAATGCACAATTTGCATTGCTGCTATGCAGCGAAAGCGCTTTAAATCGGATCAAACGCCACCTATCTTCGCCCCGTACCGAAGAGAAACACACAGACAGAACTGAAGACGAGAAATACCATGAACTTGATCCGCAACTATCGCAACTGGCGCCGCTACCGGGAGACCGTGTCCGAGCTGAGCCGCCTGTCCAACCGCGAACTCACCGACCTTGGCATCAGCCGCGGCGACATCCCGTTCGTCGCCCGCAAGTCGATCTAATTCGAATTTCGTCGGAGCCTACCTCCTCCCAGGCTCCGGCGGATAAGGTCGGCAACCACCTCCTCCCGATTGCCGACCACCAAAACGACACCCGCCGGATCCTCCTCCCCCGGCGGGTGTTGTCTTTTCTGGCTACCCCTTCGCCAGTCCCCGCGATTGCTTTTGGCCGGTTGACAGCCTATTCGCACGCCATGGCGCACAAACCCATTCATGTGATCGGCGGTGGCTTGGCCGGCTCTGAAGCCGCCTGGCAAGCGGCCGAAGCTGGCGTTCCGGTCATCCTCCACGAAATGCGCGGCGTGCGCGGCACCGAGGCACACAAGACCGATGGTCTGGCCGAGCTCGTCTGCTCGAACTCGTTCCGCTCCGACGACGCCGAAGCCAATGCCGTTGGGCTCCTCCACGCCGAGATGCGCCTCGCCGGTTCGCTCATCATGCGGTCGGGCGATGCCAATCAGGTGCCGGCGGGCGGCGCGCTCGCCGTAGACCGCGACGGCTTCTCGGCAGCGGTAACCGCAAAACTCGAAGCGCATCCGCTGATCACCATCGTCCGCGAAGAAATGACCGGCCTGCCGCCAGCGGATTGGGATCAGGCGATCATCGCAACCGGGCCTCTTACTGCCCCCTCGCTCGCCGAGGCGATCCGCGCCGCAACCGGCGCGGAAGCGCTGGCCTTTTTCGACGCCATCGCACCGATCGTCCATTTCGACACGATCGACATGGACATTTGCTGGTTCCAGTCGCGCTACGACAAGGTCGGGCCGGGAGGCACGGGCAAGGACTACATCAACTGCCCCATGGACAAGGCGCAGTACGAAACCTTTGTTCAAGCGCTGCTCGACGGCCAGAAATCCGAGTTCAAGGAGTGGGAAGGCACGCCCTATTTCGACGGTTGCCTGCCGATCGAGATCATGGCCGAGCGCGGTGTCGAGACGCTGCGGCACGGTCCGATGAAGCCGATGGGGCTGACCAATGCGCACAATCCAACGGTGAAGGCCTACGCCGTGGTCCAGCTTCGCCAGGACAATGCGCTCGGCACGCTCTACAACATGGTCGGCTTCCAGACGAAGCTGAAGCACGGCGAGCAGGTCCGCGTCTTCCGCACCATTCCGGGCCTGGAGAACGCCGAGTTCGCCCGGCTCGGCGGCCTGCACCGCAACACCTACATCAACTCGCCGACGCTGCTCGATGGTTCGTTGCAGCTCGCGTCACGCCCCGGCCTTCGCTTCGCCGGCCAGATCACCGGCTGCGAAGGTTATGTCGAGAGCGCCGCGATCGGTCTGCTCGCGGGCCGCTTCGCGGCGGCAGCCCGCCTCGGCCAACCACTTTCCACGCCGCCGGCGACCACCGCCTTCGGCGCCCTGCTCAACCACATCACCGGCGGCCACATCGTCTCCGACGACGAGCCGGGCAAGCGCTCCTTCCAGCCGATGAACGTCAATTTCGGGCTGTTCCCGCCGCTCGAAGCCGGCACCAAGCTGAAACCTGACGGCTTCGAGGGCCGCTTCCGCGGCAAGGACAAGACGCTCGCCAAGAAAAAGGCCACAACCGCACGTGCGCTGCGTGATTGCCGCGATTGGCTGGGACTCGGGCCCGCCGCTGCAGAGGCAGCGGAATAGGTCGTGACAGACCCGTCAGCGCTTGCGAGCACCGTCCTGCGCGTCGAGCGCGATGGACCCGTTGCCCGGCTGGTGATGAATCGTCCGGACAAGGCAAACGGCATGACGCCCGAGTTCTGGAGCGACCTGCCGCGTTTGTTGGGTGCACTCGACCGTGACGAAACCATTCGTGTCGCGATCATCAAGGGCGAAGGCCGACACTTCACCGGCGGCATGGACCTCGCCGCCTTCGCTGGCCTCGCAGGGCTTTTCCAGAAAGAGCCGGGTCGCGCGGCTTTCGCCATGCGCAACATGATCCTCGACCTGCAGAACGCATTCAATGCGATCGAACGCGTGCGTTTCCCGGTCATCGCGGCAATCCACGGCGCGTGCATCGGCGCCGGCATCGACATGATCACCGCCTGCGATCTCCGGCTGTCCTCGACCGATGCAAGCTTCTCCGTTGAGGAGGTCCACATCGGCATGGCGGCCGATGTCGGCACGCTCCAGCGGCTGCCGAAATTGATCGCGCCGGCAATCGCCGCCGAGCTTGCCTATACCGGCCGCCGATTCGACGCTGTCGAAGCCCGGGCGATCGGTCTTGTCAGCCAAGTGCTCGACGACAAGGCGGCGCTTGATACGGCCGCTGAAGAGCTTGCGCACTCGATCGCAGCAAAATCGCCGCTGGCCATCGCCGGCATCAAGCGTAACCTCGCCTATTCCCGCGACCACACGGTCGCCGACGGACTGGACTACATCGCTACCTGGAACGCAGGCATGCTGCGTCCCGAGGAGCTTACGCAGGCGATACAGGCAAAGATGGCCAGCCGCGCCGCCGCGTTTCCCGATCTCTTGCCGCCGTCCGCCGAAAGGCTCTGACTACTCTGCCGGCTCCACGCCCGGCGCCTGCTTCGGCAGCCCTGGTCTGCCCGCTTCCTCCGGATGCCGCCGCACATAATTTGCCTTCAGGCTTTCGCTCGTCTCGCGTGAACCGTCATGGCTCCAGCCCGGCGGCGCGAAGAGATAGGCAAGCCGCTGGCGCAGCGTCAGCCCGCGCTGGGCCACGTCCTTGCCGATGCCGACATATTCGTGGAACGCCACCTTCAGCGGGTTGAAGGTGCCGAGATTTTTCACAATGCCGTAGCGCGGCCGATCTTCTTCCAGCTCTTCGACGAAGGTCCCGAACATCCGGTCCCAGATGATCAGCGTGCCGGCATAGTTGGCGTCAAGATAGCGCGGATTGGTCGCGTGATGGACGCGGTGATGCGAGGGCGTGTTGAAGATGAATTCGAACCAGCGCGGCAGCTTGCCGATCGTCTCGGTGTGGATCCAGAACTGCCAGACCAGATTGAAGCCGAAGACGAAGGCAATCACGGCAGGGTGGAAGCCGAGCAGCACCAGCGGCGCCTGCAAAACGAACATGCCGGTGAAGAGCCCCGTCCAGCTTTGCCTCAGCGCCGTGGAGAGATTGTAGTGCTGGCTGGAATGATGGTTGACGTGCTCGGCCCACACCCAGCGCACGCGGTGCGCAATGCGGTGGTACAAATAATAGCGCAAATCATCGAGCAGGAACGCGGCGACGAACACCCACAGCGACAGACCGAGATCGAAGAAGCGGTATCGCCACAGCCACAGAAGCAGCGTGTAGGAGACGACCCCGAGCAGGATGCCGGCGACCACGTTGCCGGTTCCCATCAAGAGGCTGGTCAGCGTATCGCGCGTCTCGAACGAGCCCTGACGGCGACCCGTGCGGACCACCCACAACTCGATCAGCATGGCGAGCACGAAAAAGGGAATTGCATATTCCGTCACCTTCGGGAATTCGTAGCTTTCCATTCCGGGCCTCCTATGCCGCGCTTGTCGTGAGCCGGCCGGCGATATCCTTCGCTGCCTGCGCGTCGGCGAAATGAAAATGTCCGCCGGTCCAGGTGAAATCCTTGAACCGGATCGAGACGATCGCCGGTTCCCGCAGTTTGATCTCGGCGACATCTTTCGCCGACACGATCCGTGTGAAGAACCCGTCGCCGAAGCTCTGCACGATGCCAACGCGCCGGTCCGCGAGCGGCAGAAATGCCGACTGACCGTTTTCGGTCAGAACGACCGTGTCGGCTGTCTCGTCGGGGAAATCCGCTGCGAAGGTCCGACGTGCTGCATCCGCGTTTTCGAGCGCCGCGCGCTTGCTGCCGCCGGTCATGTGCACGGCGATCACCGTGGCGGCGATGCCGATGGTGACGATGATGACGAGTAGCGGCAGGCTCATGCCGGGACATTCCTCCCGCTCTCTTTCCAGAGCGTGGCGGACCGGTAGCACGAGTGACGTTTACGTCAAAGTGGCGTCAGCGCCAGCCATGCGTTGCGTGACGGAACAGCAGCCAGTGGCGCCGCCAATTTGCGATGTCGGCCGGCGCACACTGCCCTGCCTGCTCGAGCCGGTCGAGATAGGCAGGCGTCAGCGCAAACGGCAGAAAGGCCGCACGCAGCGCCACAGGCAGAACCTTCGCGTCCTCCCGAAACTTTTGGAGGTGCTCGCGCGTCAGCGCAGTCATCGCAGCATAAGTTCGATCGTTTTCTGCACTTGCGGCACCCAACATCCATTCCTCGCGCGAACTGCCCGCAGCCGACAGAAGATCGAGCGGGACAAAGCACTGACCGCGTGCACGATGAAGCGGCAACAACCGCAGCAAGCCTGTCACCGCTTGAGCGCAACCGGCATGACCGGCCAGGTTCGACACCGACGCAGCCGATTGGGGATCGATGACCAATGCAGCAAGCTGAATGAGCGCCGACGCAGTCTCGCCGCAATAGCCTTCGAGATCGCCGCGCGTCGGCATGGGATCGTCGTAGAGGTCGAACACCCGCGCATCGATCATGTTCTGCAGCGCTTGGACAGGCAGCCCGTGTGCATCGATCGCCGCCACCAGCGCACTGGCCACGGGATGCCCCGCCGCCGCCTCGGCGGTGCCGGCAGACAGCGCGTCGCGCCACCACTGCAGTCGGATCTCCCCCGCCATCGGCTCGCGTATCTTGTCACGGATGCCGGCGATCTCCGCGTTGAACGCATAGAGCGCGAAAAGCGCGCCGCGTTTCTCTGCGGGCGCGTAAAGCGTCGCGAGGTAGCGGTCCCGGTCCGCGTCCCGGAGAAGCTGCATCAGATGATCGACGGCTTGAGCCACGCTCAGTCGACGGCAAGTAGGGCCGCGGCCACGGCGCGGTCTTCGGCCAGAAGCACATTGTAGGTGCGTACAGCCGCGCCCGTGGTCATCGGATCGGCGGCAATGCCGGCCGCCTTGAAAGCGGCGCGAAGCTCCGCTCCAAGCGTCCGGATCTCCCGCCCCATGCCGACAAGCAGGATCTCGATGTCCCTGGCTTCGGCGATCACGCGGGCAAAATCGGCGGGCTTCAGCGCGTTTGCGCCACCAGGCTCCCAACCATGCACGCCGGACGGCAGGCAAAGCAGCGATCCCTTGTGCGACATGCCGGCGAAGCGGAACCCGCCATTGCCATAAGCCTCGATCGGCGCGCGGCCCGGAAAATGGGCCGCGCGGATCTGGATGCCCTCGCCCATCGTGCGTTAGGCGCTGGGTGCCGTCGCCGCCGGCGGAAGTGCGGCCTTTTCCTTCTCCTTGTCGGCCTCGAACATGTCCGGACGAAGCTTGAACAGGATCAGCAGCGGACCCGCGACGAAGACGGATGAGTACGTGCCGAACAGGATGCCGAAGAGCATGGCGAAGGTGAATGAGGAGATGACCTCACCGCCAAAGAAATAGAGCGCCAGCAGGGCCATCAGCGTCGTCGTGCCGGTGAGGATCGTTCGCGACAGCGTCTGGTTCATCGACAGGTCGAGAAGCTGCTCGATCGGCATCTTCTTGTACTTGCGCAAATTTTCGCGAACGCGGTCGTACACCACAACCGTATCGTTGATGGAGTAACCTACGATTGTAAGGATGGCCGCGATGCTGGTCAGGTTGAACTCGATGCCGGTCACGACGAAGATGAATACCATCGCGATGACGTCATGCACCGTCGAGATGACGGCGCCCAGGCCGAACTGCCACTCGAACCGTATCCATATGTAGATCAGCATGGCGACGAGAGAGGCGAGAACGCCCATCGTGCCCGCCCAGGCGAGCTCACTGGAAACAGTCGGTCCCACCACTTCGACACGTCGCAGGTCGTAATCGTCCTGAAGTTCGGCCCTGACCTTTTCGACAGCCGATTGTTCGGCATTGTCGCCGCCCTCCTGGCCTTCGACCCGGATGAGGAGATCGGCGGGATTGCCATACTCCTGAACCTGCACGTCACCGAGATTCAGTTCGCCCAGCCGTGCGCGCACGTCGCCTGCGTCGGCGCTGCCATCCTTCGCCTGGATCTCGATGATGGAGCCGCCACGGAAGTCGACGCCGTAGTTCATTTCCTTCGTCATGAACAGGACGACAGTGAGAATGGACAGCGCCGCCGAGAACGTGAACGCATATTTGCGCAGGTTCATGAAACGGATCTTCGTTTCGGCCGGGAAACGGATGAGGCCATTCGGGATTTCCGTCGGGCGCATGCGGCGCAGCCAGATGGCGATCAGCCAGCGGGTCAGCGTGAACGCGGTGAACACCGTCGTCACGATGCCGATGGCGAGCGTCACGGCGAAACCGCGGACGGGACCCGAGCCGAGATAGAACAGGATCACCGCGGCGATGAACGTTGTTACGTTCGCGTCAACGACGGTTGCCAACGCTCGCTGGAACCCTGAATCGAGCGACTGGACGAGCGATCTGCCCGTTCGCCGCTCTTCTTTCACGCGCTCGTAGATGATGACGTTGGAGTCGACCGCCATGCCGATGGTCAGCACGATGCCGGCGATGCCGGGCATCGTCAGCGTCGCGCCAAGCACGGATAGGATCGCTATGATCAGCGTGACGTTGGCAGCAAGCGCGATGTTCGCGAGCAGGCCGAGGCTTCCATAAGCGACGAACATGAACGCGAATGTCAGCACGATTGCGATGATCGACGCGATTTCGCCGGCCGCAATGGAGTCAGCGCCAAGGCTCGGACCGACGGTGCGCTCTTCGACGATGGTCAGGTCCGCCGGCAGCGCGCCGGCGCGCAGCAGCACCGCGAGATCGTTGGCGCTATCGACGGTGAAGTTGCCGGAAATCTGCCCGCTGCCGCCGAGGATCGGCTCATTGATGCGCGGCGCGGAGATGACCTGATTGTCGAGAATGATCGCAAACAGCTTGCCGACATTCTGCTGCGTCGCCTGACCGAAACGCGACGCTCCCTTGGCGTCGAAGCGGAATGAGACGACCGGCTCGTTGGTGCGCTGGTCGAAGCTTGCTTGAGCATCGACGAGATTTTCGCCGGACACGATGACGCGGTTTTCGATCAGATACGGTATCGGAGGATCGTCGGTCGAATAGAGCACGGTCGACCCTGCGGGCGGACGACCCTGGATCGCTTCCTCGACCGGCATGGTCTGATCGACCATCTGGAAGGTCAGCTTCGCCGTCTGGCCGAGAATGTCCTTCAACCGCTGCGGGTCCTGCAGGCCAGGCACTTGGACCAGAATTCGGTCATCGCCCTGGCGCTGGATGATCGGCTCGGTCGTGCCAAGCTCGTTGACGCGGCGGCTGACCACTTCGATCGACTGCGTCAGCGCCGATCCCATGCGGTAGGCGATGCCCTCGTCGGTCAGCGTGTAGCGAAGCAGCCCCGGTTCGGGCTGATCGAGCGTTACCTCGGTGATCGTTCCACCAAATGTGCCCGCCGAAACTGGCGTCGTGAGCGATTGCAGCGCCGTGATCGCCTTGTCGACTTCGTTGGCCTCACGGATCCGCACCTGGACGCTGTTGCCCGTGCCTGAAAGGCCGGTGTAGCCAATCCTGGCATCACGCAGGAGCGTGCGGATGTCGTCGCGGGTCGCTTCGAGCCGCTCCTCGACCAGATCGTTGCGGTCGATCTGGAGAAGGATGTGCGAACCGCCCTGCAGGTCGAGGCCGAGCGTCATCGGCCGGTTTGGCAGCCAGCCGGGCAGGCTGTTGCGCACCGATTCCGACATCAGGTTGGGGCTTGCAAAGAGGACGCCGATCAGAACGACAGCCCAGATCGAAATCGTCTTCCAGCGTGAAAAATACAGCATCGTGCCTGTCCGAAGGGAGCGGAACCGGAGAATCCGCGCCGAATGCGCTTATTTCTTGGCGTTCTGGTTGGCGACCGGTTCGCCCTTGACGCGCACATCCGCGATCGTCGAGCGCAGCGCCGTGACCTTCAGGCCGTTGCCGAGATCGACCTCGAGTTCGTCATTGCCGTCGACCACCTTGGTCACCTTGCCGACGAAACCGCCACCCGTCACCACCGTGTCGCCCCGGCGGATCGCCGACAGCATCTCGCCGCGCTTCTTGATCTGCGTGCGCTGCGGCCGGATGATCAGGAAATACATGATCACGAAGATCAGGACGAACGGAAGGATGCTGACAAATATGTCCGGCGAAGCCCCTACCCCTTGCGCATAAGCCGGTGTCACAAACATCTAGTTCTCCTGAATTCGGGCGCTTCGGCCCGGGCGAAATTTGCGCGGAATATAGTCATCCGCCCCTCCATTGCAACTTAAACCGCCCGCGTCCGGGCCGCTTTTCGTGCCGGTTTCAGCGTGTTAGAGCGGGCCCAATTCCGCCTGAAAGTGCGTTTTGATGCAAAAAGCTCACCGCGAAGACCTCGCCGCCAAGATCGACCGGCTCATCGACGCGGTCGGCCGCCTTGCGGGGCCTGCCGCACAGCCGCCACGGCTCGAAGCAGCCGACTGCTTCGTCTGGAACCCCGATCCGGGCGAACTGGAGCCTGTGGCGAAGGTCAACCGCGTTGATCTGACCCTCATTCGCGGGGTCGATCACGTTCGCGACATCCTGCTCGACAATACGCGGCGTTTCGCCACCGGGCTGCCGGCCAACAATGCGCTTCTGTGGGGCGCGCGCGGCATGGGCAAATCGTCACTGGTGAAGGCGATCCACGCCACCGCGAACGCCGAGCGCGGTGGAGACGCGGCGCCGCTCAAGCTGATCGAGATTCACCGCGAGGACATCGACACCCTGCCGAAGCTGATGGCGATCCTCAAGGCGTCGCCGTTCCGCTTCATCCTCTTCTGCGACGACCTGTCCTTCGACCATGACGACACGTCGTACAAATCGCTGAAGGCAGCGCTCGAAGGCGGCGTCGAGGGCCGCCCGGCGAACGTCATCTTCTACGCGACGTCGAACCGCCGGCACCTGATGCCGCGCGATATGATCGACAATGAGCGCTCGACCGCGATCAACCCGTCCGAAGCCGTCGAGGAGAAGGTCTCGCTATCCGATCGCTTCGGCCTGTGGCTCGGCTTCCACAAATGTTCGCAGGACGAGTACCTCGACATGATCGGCTCATACGTGCGCTATCATGGTCTGAAGATCGATGACGCGTCGCTGCGCGCCGAGGCGCTGGAATGGGCAACGACACGTGGCAGCCGCTCCGGCCGCGTCGCCTGGCAGTTCATTCAGGATCTCGCCGGCAGGCTCGGTCAGCAGCTCAAAGCCTGACACGGTTCAAGGCTTGACAACGAAGAAACCCGCCCCTGATAAGGAGGCGGGCAAAATTTGCAGGCCGGACTGGAGGTCAGGCGGCCCGCCGCATCTTCTTGTTCTTGATTTTCTATTCGAGAAAACCGGACGGATCGACCGGCGCGGAGTCCTTGCGAACCTCGAAATGGAGTTTCGGCAGTTCGGCATTGCCGCTCATGCCGGACTTGGCGATTTCCTGGCCGCGCTTGACCTTGTCGCCGCGCGCGACCTTGAGCTCGCTGGCATGGCCGTACACGGTGACCAGCCCATCCTCGTGGCGCACCAGCACGGTGTTGCCGAAATCCTTCAGCCCGTCGCCGGCATAGATGACGACGCCGTTCTCGGCGGCCTTCACCGTCGTGCCTTCCGGCACCGCGATGTCGATGCCGTCATTGGCCTTGCCGTTGCCGGAACCGTAATTCGAGATCACGCGGCCGCGAACCGGCCAGCGCATGCGACCGATGCCCGTGGCGTCGGGCGCGGACGCACCCTCGTCCTGCTCGACCGCAGCGCTGATTTCCGTCTTCTTCGGCGGCGTGTAGCCGGCGACCTCTTCCGAATTCGCCTTCTTCGCAGGGCCGCCGGTGCCGGTGACGATCGGGTCGACGCCGGCCGGAGCAGCCGCTGCAACCGTGGTCGCGCTGCCGGCCGGGATCTTCAGCGCCTGGCCGATACGCAGGAAACCGTCGTTCAGGCCGTTGGCCTCCTTCAGGGCGGTGACGCTGACGCCGTTCTGCTTGGCGATCTTCGACAGCGTGTCGCCCGACCCCACAACGTAAGTGCCGGGCGCCGGTTTCTTTGCCGTGTCCGCGGCCTTGGCTGTTTCGGTCGTCGCCGGCGTGGCCGTCTCGGACTCCTTCAGCTTCGGCGCATTGGGCAGCACCGCGACCTTGTCGGCGGGCTTCGCCGGCAGCGGCACCTTGTCGGCCGGCACGTCATACTTCGTGCCTCTCGACGATTTTGCGTCCGCGACGTTCGGGTCGGCGTCGGGCATGGAGATCGGCGCGCTGCGCGAATAGACATAGGTCGGAATGACAACTTTCTGGCCAGCCTTCAGATCGCTTGCCGAGGTCAGGCCATTCGCCTGCATGATGTCCTTCGGCGGCACGCCAAAGCGGCGCGACAGATTGTAGACGGTCTCGCCGTCCTTGACGGTCACCTGCGTGCCGCCGGCGCGCGACCAGCCCTGCTGCTTCTCGTCGACGGGCATCTCCTGAACGACGGGGGCCGTTGCCGCCGTCGGTGCGACGGTTCCGGTCACAGTGGTGTCGACCTTCGGCGCCTCCACGGCTGCCGTTGCCGCCAACGGCGCGTCCGCCGGCGCCGCGGTCGTGCCCGCCACGGGAGCGAGCGTACTGCGTGTCACATCGCCAGTCGCGGGCTTGACAGCCGTACGGTTCAGCGAACCGGTATACGTGCCGTCGACCGATGCCGGCTGAACGCTCTCATCGCCCGGGAACGGCTGGCTTGCCGGTGGAATGATCTGGCGCTGGTTTGCGGTGGACGCGGTGAAGACGCCGTCCGTGCCGCCGAAGCGCATCACGTCGGAGCTGCACCCGGAGGCCAGACCGCCGATGAGGAGAAGAGCGGCGCCGCGTGCCAAATGGCGCCTGGAAGAGCTGAAACTGGACACCCGCATCGACATTTACCCACGCGTACCCGATACTGAACTGGTTGGGATTAAAGCGCGTTAATGTTACTGGTCGGTTAAGCGGTGAGCCGATAGCGCGGATTCTTCTCGAAGATTCAGCAGGTTCGCCCGGATGCGCCGTCGGCGGGGCTAAAGTACCGCCGCCATGCCCTTCAGGAGCGGCTGAAGCCGTACGCGCGCCAGATCCGCGCGCTCGAAACGGCTGCCGACCTTGGTGAGCTTGGCAAGGACCTGCTCGTCCTCCGCCGGTCCGATCGGCGCCACCATCGTCCCCCCGCTCGACAATTGCTCGACGAAAACCCGCGGATGGCTGTCGAACGCGGCCCAGACCACGATCCGGTCGAACGGTCCTTCCGCTGGCAGGCCAGCGAATCCGTCGGCATGCTTAACCTGAACATTGGTGATGCCGAGCGAATCAAAACGCGCCCGCGCCTGCTCGGCGAGCCGCTTGTAGCGCTCGATTGTCACCACCTTGCCGGCCAGCCGCGCCATGACACCAGCCGTGTAACCCGAGCCGGCCCCTACCTCCAGAATCTTGTGGCCGGGTTCGATCTCGAGCGCGGAGATCGTCAGGGCCTGCAGGTCGGCGCCTTCGATCGCCTCGCCGCACTCGATCGGCAGCATCCGTTCCGACCAGGCGAGCGGCTGATATTGCGGGTCGATGAAAGCTTTGCGCGGTGTCGCCTCGAACGCGGCGATCAGGTTCTTCGCGACGATGCCCTTGCCGCGAAGCCGAAGCAGGAAGGCTGCGAAGCTTTCGCGCTCGTCCGCCATCAGGCCAGCGCCTTCGCCAGGCTGTCGCGCACCTCGTGTGCGGTGAGATCGAGCTTCAGCGGGGTAACGGAGACCATGCGGTTGCGCACGGCGTGAAGATCGGTGCCCTCGCGCACCTCTTCCTGTTCGCGACCGAAGCGCAGCCAGTAATACGGGAAGCCGCGCCCGTCGGCACGCTGGTCGATCCACAGACCGTGCACCAGCTTGCCCTGCGCGGTGACGGCCGTGCCGGCAATCTCCTTCGCCGGTACGTTCGGGAAATTCACATTGAGGAACACGCCGGCCGGCAGGTCGAGTTTCAGCAGCTTTTGCAACAGCGGCGGCGCGAGTTCTTCAGCGATCTCGTAGGGAACGACGCGCTCTTCGTCCCGATAATTGTAACCCTGGCTCAACGCGATCGAGCGCACACCGAGCAGCGCGCCCTCCATGGCGCCCGCCACCGTGCCCGAATACGTCACGTCGTCGGCGATGTTCATGCCCGAATTGATACCAGACAAAATGAGATCCGGCAGGCCCGGCAGAATCTTTCGCGATCCCATGATCACACAGTCGGTCGGCGTGCCGCGCACCGCATAATGCTTCTCGCCGATCTTCCGCAGCCGGATCGGCTCGGAGATGGAGAGCGAGTGCGCGTAACCCGACTGATCGGCTTCCGGCGCGACCACCCACACATCATCCGAAATCGTGCGCGCGACCTTTTCGAGCGACGCCAGTCCTTCGGCGTGGATGCCGTCGTCATTGGTGAGCAGGATGCGCATTTAGTTTGCACCCCCCTCTGGCCTGCCGGCCATCTCCCCCTCAAGGGGGGAGATTGCCAGCTTCACTCTCCTCGCCTCGCCTTCGACGATTGGCGAAAGCTGCGATGACAGCCAATCTCCCCCCTTGAGGGGGAGATGGCCGGCAGGCCAGAGGGGGGTGAATTGCGAAACTGTCATCTCAAACAACCCTGCCCTCGATTTTCTTCATGCCGCCCATGTAGGGCGCAAGCGCGTCTGGGACTGTGACGCTGCCGTCCTCGTTCTGGTAGTTTTCCAGCACCGCGATCAACGCGCGGCCAACCGCCGTGCCCGAGCCGTTCAGCGTGTGGACGAAGAGGTTGCCCTTGCCGTCCTTGTCCTTGTAGCGCGCATTCATACGGCGGGCCTGAAAATCGCCGCAGACCGAGCAGGACGAAATTTCGCGGTACGCATTCTGCCCCGGCAGCCACACCTCGATGTCATAGGTCTTGCGTGCACCAAAACCCATGTCGCCGGTGCAGAGCGTCACGGTGCGGAACGGCAGCTCGAGCTTTTTCAGAATAGTCTCCGCGCACTCCGTCATGCGCTCATGTTCCTTCAGCGAATTCTCCTGGTCGGTGATCGACACCAGTTCGACCTTGTAGAACTGATGCTGGCGCAGCATGCCGCGCGTGTCGCGACCGGCCGAACCTGCCTCCGACCGGAAGCACGGCGTCAGCGCGGTGAATCGCAGCGGCAGTTTGTCGTGCGCAGTGATCTCTTCGCGCACGAGATTGGTGAGCGGGACCTCGGAGGTGGGGATGAGTCCCAGCCTCTTTTCACTTACCAGGGAACCGCCACCTTGCACCAAGATCTCGGACCCATCCGCAGCACGTACCGGTTCTGAAGCGGCTATGAAGTAGAGGTCTTCCGAGAACTTCGGAAGCTGACCCGTCCCATACAGCGCTTCGTCGCGCACCATCAGCGGCGGAATGACTTCGGTGTAGCCATGCTCCGCCGTGTGCGTGTCGAGCATGAATTGCCCGAGCGCGCGTTCGAGTCGCGCAAGCTGACCCTTGAGCACGGTGAAGCGTGCGCCCGACAGTTTCGCGGCGCGCTCGAAATCCATGAGGCCCATCGCCTCGCCGATCTCGAAGTGCTCGCGCACCCAGTTCGGCCGCGTCTTGATCTCGCCTGATTTCCGAACCTCGACATTGTCGTGTTCGTCCTTGCCGAGCGGCACGTCGTCCAGCGGCACGTTGGGGATCACGGCCAGCGCATCGTTGAGCGCCTTGTCGAGCTCGCGCTCCTTCGCTTCGGCATCGCCGAGGAAACCTTTCAGCTCGGCGACCTCGGCCTTGAGGGTGTCGGCAAGGGCGGTGTCCTTCGCCGCCATCGCCTTGCCGATTTCCTTCGACGCGGCGTTGCGGCGCTCCTGCGCGGCCTGCAGCTTCACGACATGCGCGCGCCGCGCCTCGTCCCTGGCGACGATATCGTCAACCGTGGAGCGCGAATCCTCCGCCGACCAGTTGCGCCGGATGAGCGCATCGACCAGGGCCTGCGGGTTCTCGCGAATCCATCTGATATCGAGCATGTCAAAAGTCCAATTCAGGTATGCGCGTCATGCCGAACAGCCCCACTTTTGGCAAGCCCGCCGCTTGAATCGCGCAGTTTCCCGTTGCCACGCTCCGGTTTTCGCCGGCCTGGCCTTTGTGGCTCGAGACTGCTTCGGGGATCGCCGGCACGTCAGGAGGTGTCGGGAGCGCGGGGACGTGGCGTGACAGCATCGGACATGGCCGCGGCTTTTGGCGACCACGGAAAGGCGAGATAGACCAGCCAATTTGCGGCATGCGCGGCTTTACGCGCCAGAACGGCTAAAGCGCATGCAAGCGCGCGGAAAACACGTGACAGGTACACCGCTTGGTCCTCGCCGGGCGCGGGCCATGAGCGGCAATCGACCGGCGCGTGGATCGTACCGGCAAAGGCGCAAGCGACATCGGCGCCGCGCCGCAGGACCGCCAGCAGGACAAGGCGGCGCGACGCAGGCAGCGTGCCGGCCGCGAGCGCCAGCGCGGCGAGCGAGAGCAAGAGCGCCGCGATGCGCGCCAATGCCTGCTTGTCTTCTTCGCCATGCCTGCTCACGATTCAGGAGCCCGATGAGTCATCCGCGCATTATCGCGGAGGTCGCAGACCCCGTGGACAGATTTCCGCCGAAGAAACCGCAGATTTCTTGTGCTGACAGGGCAAGCGATTGAAATCACTCGGAATTATTTTCCGCGCGGCGAGAAAGATCGCGAAATCTGTTCACGGCGCGAAGGGCGGAATTGGCCGGTTTGGCAGGGCGGTGGAGCGCTTCCCTTCTCCCCTTGTGGGAGAAGGTGGCCGAGCGAAGCGAGGTCGGATGAGGGGTGCTGGCCGGAGTGCGACGCCTCATTCTTCCAACACCCCTCATCCGTCGCCTTGTCTCGTGCTTGCTTTTTAGCAAGCCCGAGGGCGACACCTTCTCCCACAAGGGGAGAAGGAAGAAGCGCGCTGCCGATAAACTAAGCCGACTGCCCCGTCGCTTCCGCTGCGTCCTGCTCCGCCTTTTCCTTGGCCAGCGCTTCCTCGTCGCGTTTGCGCTCGATCATGCGGGCGGTCCAGATCGAGATTTCGTAGAGCAGGATGGTCGGCAGCGCCAAGCCGATCTGGCTGATCGGGTCAGGCGGGGTGAGCACCGCCGCGACCACGAAGGCAATCACGATCGCCCATTTACGCTTCTCGCGCAGCCCCTGCGAGGTCAGCAGCCCGACGCGCGCCATCAGCGTCGTCACCACCGGAAGCTGGAACACCAGCCCGAAGGAGAAGATCAGCGTCATGATGAGGCTCAGATATTCCGACACCTTTGGTAGCAGCGAAATCTGCACCTCGGAGTCCGGCCCGGTCTGCTGCATGGCGAGGAAGAACCACATCACCATCGGCGTGAAGAAGAAATAGACGAGCGCCGCACCCATCAGGAACAGGACCGGCGAGGCGATCAGGAACGGCAGGAACGCGCCGCGCTCGTTCTTGTAGAGACCAGGCGCCACAAACATGTAGATCTGCGTCGCGATGATCGGGAACGCGATGACCAGCGCGCCGAACATGGCGAGCTTGATCTGCGTGAAGAAGAATTCCTGCGGCGCTGTGTAGATCAGCTCGACCTTGTCGGTCGCGAGACCCGCCCAGTGGACGGCCCATTTGAACGGGATGACCAGCAGGTTGAAGAGTTCCTTGGCGTAGAAGAAGCAACCGAGGAAGGCGATGAAGAACCCGCCGATCGACCACATCAGACGGCGGCGCAGCTCGATCAGGTGATCGATCAGCGGTGCTGACGACTTTTCGATCTCGTCGTCTTCGGCGGCAGCACTCACGACGGAAGTTCCGTGTTCTTGGCCGCGGCGCGTTTGCGCTTCGGCTTTTCAGCAACTTCGCCCGCGGCGGCATCGGCCGGCGCTTTCTTGGCGCGCGGCTTCTTCGGCTTCGCCGCCGGTTCGGCGTGCGCGCCGTTGGATGCGGAGGCCGCGCTGACACCGTTCACGCCAGCGATTGCCGCCGCCGCTTCCGCCGTCGCGGGGAGCACCGGCGGCTCGGGCATCTTGTCCGGCCCGGGAATGTTGGGCATTGCCGCGGCGCCATTTTTCAGCGGTTCTGCGGCGACCGCTTCCGTCGACGCAGCAGGAGGTGTCGGTTTCGGGGTCGGCTTCAGCGCGGCGTCGAGCCCGGCCCGCACATCGGCCGCGGCCTTCTCGAACGGATTGAGCTGCTTCTTGATCTCGTTCGTCGGGTTGAGGCTGCGGAGCGAATCCACCGACTTCTTGACGTCGTCGAGTTCGGCTTCCTTGAGCGCCTCATTGAACTGCTTCTGGAAATCGCCGGCCATGGAGCGCAGCTTCGCCGTCGTCTTGCCGAAGGTGCGCAGCATCTTCGGCAAGTCCTTTGGCCCCACGACCACGATCATGACGACCGCGATCACGAGCATTTCGGTCCAGCCGATATCGAACATCGTCTCTGGTTCCGGCTTGGCGGCGGTCCGCCCGGCTTAGCTCTTCGTCGCCTTTTCCTTCGGCGACGTCACGGACTCGTCGGCGCGATGCTCGACAGTCTTGGCTTCAGCGGCCTCGTCTTCCGACATGCCCTTCTTGAAGCTCTTGATGCCCTTGGCCATGTCGCCCATCAGCTCGGGAATCTTGCCGCGGCCGAAGAGCAGCAGCACGACCACGAGCACGATCAGCCAGTGCCAGATCGAAAAGGAACCCATTGTTTTTATCTCTTCCCAAGATTGCGTCGTGGATTGATCTATGCGTTTTCGGCCGCACTTTCAAACACAAGTACGTCAGCCGGCCTCAACCGGAGCATGATGTCGCGGGCTCCCGGCCTTAAGCCCCCGCACCGTATTCGGGCCCGAACCGTCGATTCCGCCCCGGAAACGGCCAATTCCAGCAGTTCCACGACCCCGAGATAGTGCCGCGACACGATCCGGGCGGGCACCTGGCCCTCGCTTTCGCTGACGTCGATACCCGAGGTGCGCACCGCGACCGTCACTGCCGTCCCGTCGGCAAACCCCTTGGCTTCGACCGTTCCGGCTGGTGTTTCAGCGGCGCCGCCCTTCACGCGGGTCTCGAAGCGGTTCAATTCGGAGAAGAATCCGGCGACAAAAAGGTCGGCCGGCCGTTCGTACAGTTCCTGCGCCTTGCCGACCTGCACCAGCCGGCCGTCCTTCAATAGCGCGATGCGGTCGCCGAGCCGCATGGCTTCCTCGGCATCGTGCGTCACCACGATCGCGGTTGCCCGGCTTTGTCTGAGGATTGCCAGCGTTTCGGCCCGGACGCTGTCCTTCAGACGGGAATCCAGTCCCGAAAACGGCTCGTCCATCAGCAGGACGGCCGGCCGCGGCGCCAGCGCCCGGGCCAGCGCCACGCGCTGCTGCTCGCCGCCGGACAGCACATGCGGGTAGGACGCGGCATATTGCTCGAGCCCAACCCGACCGAGCGAGATCATCGCCTCCTTGCGCGCCTCGGTCTTCGACAGCGCGGTCAGCCCGAAACGGACGTTGTCGAGGATGGTCAGGTGCGGGAACAGCGCGAAATCCTGGAAAACCAGCCCGATCGAGCGCTGCTCGGGCGGCAAGAACACCGAAGGCCCGGCGATCTCGCGTTCGTTCAGCAGGATCCGGCCCGAAACCTGCGGTTCGATGCCGGCGGCGATTCTCAGCAGCGTCGTCTTGCCGGAGCCGGACGGGCCGAGCAGGCAGAGCACCTCGCCCGGCTCGGCCGTCAGCGTTATGTCGCTGAGCGTAACCTGGTCGGGCGCGTATTCGTGATGGATCTGCTCGAAGGCGAGGCGCGCGGCAAAGGTCACGCCCGCGGTCACCCGCGATGTTGCCTGCACGTCCTTAGGAGCTGATGCCATCGATCCGGCCTTTCAGGCCGGCTCTCAATCATCCTCGGCTTTTGGCGTCAACAGACCGAGTTCCTCGAGGTCGATATCCGTCAGCGGATCTTCGTCCTCGGTCAGCGTGTCCGGATCGGCGGGCGGCAGCGGCATCTGGAAGTTCGCCGGCATGCGGGCCGACAACAGCCCCGCGCCCTTCAACTCTTCGATACCGGGCAGATCGCGCACCTGCTCGAGCTGGAAATGGTCGAGGAATTTTTCGGTCGTCCCATAGGTCACCGGGCGGCCGGGCGTCTTGCGGCGGCCGCGCATGCGCACCCATTCGGTTTCGAGCAGCGTGTCGAGCGTGCCCTTCGACGTTTCGACACCGCGAATGTCCTCGATCTCGGCGCGCGTCACCGGCTGGTGGTAGGCGATGATCGCCAGAACTTCGAGCGCGGCGCGCGACAGCTTCTTCTGCTGCACGGTATCGCGGCTCATCAGGAAGGAGAGATCGCCGGCGGTGCGGAAGGCCCACGCCTCGCCGATGCGCACAAGGTTGACGCCGCGCTTCTCATAGGCGGCCTTCAGCTCGTCCATGACGACCGGCACGTCGATGCCTTCCGGCAGGCGTGCGACAAGCTGCTTGTCGGTCACCGGCTCGGCGCTGGCGAACACGATGGCTTCCGCCATGCGCATGGCCTCGGCCAGATAGAGCCGTTCGGCGGGGTTTTCTGGCTGGACAGCCTCGCTGACCTCAGCCTCAACCTCGTCCTCTTCATATTCACGCTCGTTCAGCACGAACGGGATGATGGTCGCGTTTCCGCCCTCGCTCATGAAATCACCTCGATTGCCGCCGCCGCCTTCGGTCGGTTCCTTATGTAGAGCGGCTCGAAAGCCGCATGCTGCCGCACCTCGATCGTGCCGTCGCGCACCATTTCCAGGCTCGCCGCGAACGTGCTGGCGATCGCCGTCGAACGCTCTTCCGGAGTGCTCATGTAGTCGATCAGGAAACGGTCGATCGTGGTCCAGTCCTTGATGGTGCCGATCAGCCGTTCGAGGATGTCGCGCGCATCCTTGAGCGACCACACGCCGCGCTTGGCGATGCGCACATTGGTGATCGCCTGGCGCTGCCGTTGCGAGGCATAGGCGGTCAGCAAATCGTAGAGCGTCGCCGAATATTCGTTGCGCTTCTCGACAATGACCATTTCCGGCAGGCCGCGCTGGAAAACGTCGCGCCCGAGGCGGTTGCGGTTGACGAGCCGCGAGGCGGCGTCGCGCATCGCTTCCAGCCGCTTCAGCCGGAACTGCAGCACGGCGGCCATTTCCTCGCCGCTCTCGCCATCTTCGCCCGGCTGCTTGGGGATGAGCAGTTTCGATTTGAGATAGGCGAGCCACGCCGCCATCACGAGATAGTCGGCGGCGAGTTCAAGCCGCATCTCGCGCACTTCCTCGATGAAGCGCAGATACTGTTCCGCCAGCGCCAGCACCGAGATGCGCGACAGGTCGACCTTCTGGTTGCGCGCCAGGTGCAGCAGGAGGTCGAGCGGTCCTTCGAAGCCGTTCACGTCGACGACGAGCGAAGGCTCTCCGGTGGCGCGAGAATCGTCGTTCTCGGCCCAGAGCTTTTCGAAGGGCACCACCTTGCCGCCCGTGGTTTCCGGTGTTTCAGCCACCGTCAGTACTCCTACGCGACCGCCTCGAAATAGGTCGCAAACTCGGCGCGAACCGCCGTCTCGATTTCCGCGTCACCGTGATGGATCGTCTTCAATGCCTGGTTGGCGCGTTCCAGCGCCCTGCCCTTGAGCGGCCCGGTCTTCGAGACGATGCCCCGCATTTCCTCCATCACGCCATTGCAGTGAAGAACGAGATCGCAGCCCGCCGCAAGGATCGCTTCGGCCTTCTCAGCGAAATCCCCAGAAAGTGCTTTCATCGACGTGTCGTCGCTGACCAGAAGTCCGTCAAAACCGATCTCGCCGCGCACGATCTCCTTGATCACCTTGGCGGACGTCGTTGCCGGGTTCTTCGGATCGATAGCACTGAAAACCACATGCGCCGTCATCGCCACCGGCAAATGGTTCAGCGCCTTGAACGGGGCGAAATCATGGGCTCGGAGTTCGGCCAGCGGTGTGTCCACGATCGGCAGCTCCAGATGCGTGTCGGCAAAGGCGCGGCCATGGCCGGGAATGTGCTTCATCACCGGCAGCACACCGCCCGACATCAGCCCTTCCGCGGCGGCACGGCCAAGCTCGGTGACGGTTTTCGGGTCCTTGCCGTAGGCGCGCGTGCCGATCACGTCGTTGGCGCCCTCCACCGGCACGTCCAGCACTGGCAGGCAATCGGCTGTGATGCCGAAGCGTCTGAGATCAAAGGCGTGCAGCCGCGCCATCAGCCAGGCAGCGCGCACGCCCGCCTTCTTGTCGTCGCGGTAGATCGCGCCGATGTGCTGCCCGGACGGGTAGTTTTGGGTGATCGGTGGCTTGATCCGCTGCACGCGCCCACCTTCCTGATCGATGAACACCGGTGCATCCGGCCGGCCGACGCTGTCGCGCATCGCCGCTGTCAGGTCGCTGATCTGCTGCGGTTCGCCGATATTGCGCGCGAAAAGGATGAAGCCCCACGGCCTTTCATCGCCATAAAAGCGGATTTCGTCCTGGGTCAGCTCTTTCCCGGCGCAGCCGAGGATCATCGCTTTTGATTCGCTCATGCCGCGAATCTAGCCCAACGACAGGGCGGAATCACCCCCGGCAAACAAAAACGGCGCGGCTGTTTCCAGCCACGCCGCTTTGATTCTGTTCGCTTTTCCGGTGGTCCAGGCGCCGCGAGCGCCGCCTATTTCGACACGAAGCAGTTGCCGCCGGCCGCCTTGTAGCTTTCGCAGAGCTTGATGGCGTCATTCTTTGTCTCGGCCGGAATGCGGACGCGCCAGTAGGTGCCCTTGCCGGCGATTTCCGCCTTGACGATGTTGACGCCGCGGCCGCCGATCACGCTGCCATAGCGGCCGGCGAGGTCTTCATAAGTCGCCTGCGCGCTTTCCGCACTCGGCTGCGAGGCGATCTGCATCGACCAGGCGCCTGCCGTCGCGGCAGGAGCTTCGATAGGCGCTGCCACAGCGACCTGCTCGGGTGCTGCTTCCGCCGGCTTCTCTTCGGCAACCGGAGCGAGCGGCGACGCCGGTTCAGCCGGCGTTGATGCCGTTGCCTCGGCCGTCGTTGTCGTTTCCGAAGCACCCGGTTTCAAGGTCGGCGTCGGCACCGTCGTGCCGGTCGTCTCGTCCGCCGGCGCAACGATCGGCGTCGCGTCGGTTGCCGGGGCAAGTGCAGGCGCTGCCGGAGCCTCTGCGACGGTGGTCGCAGGAGCAGGTGCCACTTCCTCGCGCGGAACCAGCGTGCCGTCCGACCTCACGACCATGGTCTTCACCTTGCGCGGTGCGACGGCGATGATGTCGCCATTGGTCGATTCAGGGGCTGCGTCCGCGCTCGGTTCGATGCGGTCTTCGCTCTTGGGCGCCAGTGGCAGCCCGGCCGTGTCTTCCGCCGTCGGCTCAGGCGCTGCGGCGCGCGCACCCGGGTCGGCGGCCGCGATATCAACCGGCTCCTCGGTCGTCGACACCAGCTTTTCCTGCGTCGGCGGCGTGGGTTCCGTACCACCGGCCGCCATGGTCTCGAAAACCTTGTTGTCCTGGTTCGGCACGGACGTGCCACCCGGGTTCTCGGGCTTCACCTTCACCGGCTCATTGTCGGCCTGGACGACGACGGGAACGCTGCTGTCACTGCCACTGCCGAACGACAGCGCGAACGCGCCAACACCACCGAGCAACGCGACGCCACCGACGACGGCCGCGATCATCAGCCCGCGGCGCGGCGCCGGCTCGACCGTCTCGGCGGCATGGCTCGGGAGTTCCATCCCGTCGTCGAAATCCTCGTCGCGGATTGCCGCGAAGGGATCCTCGTCCAATGCGGAATCCGGTTCGTTCGAATTGACGGCAACCGCTGCCTGCCGTGCGGGGCCGGCATAGGCTCCAGCGTAGGCGGAACCGCCGGCGGCCGCTTCGCGCACCTGCCGATACAGAGCATCAAAGTCAGCGTCGAAATCGACACGCTGCGACATGTTCGCCGCAACGCGTGGCGGAGCCTGGGGCTCCGGCGCCGGCGGCTCGTTGAAGACGGACGCGAAGTCAGCGTCGAGGTCGTCATAAACCGCCCGCTCGCTGTCCGGCTCTTCGTAGTTGATCTCCGGCAGGTCGAGATCGTCGGCATAGGCGACAGCCGCTTCCGGCACGTCGAGCGTCTCGACCTCGGGCGCGTAATCCTCGTCCCGCGACTCCGTGCCTTCATCGTCATGGCTGCGATAAGCGCTGGTGTCGACGGTGAACGGCGTATGGTCGTATTCCGGCAATTGGGCGTGGGTCTCGGCGTGCTCGGGCGCCTCAACTTCCGCCGTCATCACGTCAAGCAGATCGTCCAGATTGTCTTCGTCCGTGGCAACCGTCTGAACCGGCGCCTCATACGCCGCCTCGGGCTCGTAGGCAGGTTCCTCTTCATAGGCGTGTTCCGGCTCATGGGTCGGCTGCGCAACTTCGACAATCGGTGCAGGCGCCGGCGGCTGATAGCTAACCGGGGCGGAACGCTCAAAAGCCGCGCTTGCCAGCGGGTGGTTCGTGCGCGCCCAGCGAGAAATCTGTTCGGCCTGCATAGTCCCACGGGCTTCAGGCTGAGCTGGCATCTCGATCTCAGCGTGCGCGATCGAATTGCCAAGCAAGGCGTTCAACTCGTCCTCGAGTTCGAGCGCTGGTGCAGAGACAACTGGTGCGGCAGCCTGAACCGGCTCTGGCACATGACGGGGCTGCTCCTCGAGATCGGCCAGCATCTCGCTTTCGAAGTCGGCGCCGAAATCCATGTCGACTTCGGCAAAGGCTTCATCTTCGTTCGCAAACCGGGGCTCTTCAGCCTGCGGAGTAACGGCTCGTGGAGAGGCGGCTTGTGGAGCGACGGCTTCGACTTCGTGCTCATCCAACGAAAGGTCGATGTCGCCGAGCAGATCATGCTCGTCGATGTGCAATTCATCCTCAAGAGATTCCGAGAAGGCGGCATCGAGGTCGTCATCGTCATGCACGGCGACGGGCTCGGGCGCCGGCGCATAGGACTGGGGTGCCTGACGCGCTGCCGCAAACGGAGCGGGCGCTGCCTCCATCGGCTCGTCGGCAAATTCGCCCAGCAGTTCCTTTTCGAGGTCGATGCCGAAATCGTCTGAACCGGCAGGCTCATAGGCCTGCGGGGCCGGCTCGGCCGCCCTCGCCTCGGGCGCGGCTGCTACCGGCGCGGTTGTCGCTGGCGCGGAAACCGTGGGAGCAGGCGTATTGGCAGCTTGGGGCTCCGGCTTGGGAGTGCTCTTCTTCACGGCTTCGCGCGGGTCGAAGCCCATGATTCTGGTCAATTCTGCAAACGGATCGTCTTCGCTGAAGTTTATCGGGTCGTTTTTTCGCAGCTGGCTGGTGTCTGCCATGTCCCTCTTCCGTACTCGTACCAAGTTCGGACGCCGGAGACGTCACTTTGTTCGGCCCCTACCAGTCCAATGTGGGCAAAAGGTGACAGTATTTCCGGCTGGAACCTAGCGCATTTCGGTGGGGGCGTCCGCTCCGATAATCGCCAGGCCCGAGGTCAAAACGTCGGAAACGGCCTGCACCAGCCCTAGTCTGGCATTGGTCAATACTGGATCGTTAACCTTAACAAAGCGTAAGTCCGGATTATCGGTGCCCCTGTTCCAGTGTCCGTGGAACGCGCTTGCCAGATCGTAGAGATAGAACGCCAGCCGGTGCGGCTCGTGTGCCAGAGCCGCGCCTTCGACGACGCGCGCATATTCGCCGAGCTTCTTGATCAGTGCGATCTCACCCGGATCAGTTAGCAGGTTAACCGCGCTCTTCAGCGCCTCCCGGCCAAAATCGCGCTCGCCAAGCTGCTCCCTTGCCTGCCGGAACACGGAATGGGTCCGCGCCGACGCGTACTGCACGTAAAAGACAGGATTGTCCTTGGACTGCTCGGTCACTTTGGCGAAGTCGAAATCGAGCGGCGCGTCGTTCTTGCGGTAGAGCATCATGAAGCGGATCGGATCGCGTCCAACCTCCTCGACCACCTCGCGCAGCGTGATGAAATCGCCCGAGCGTTTCGACATCCGCACGGGCTCGCCGTCCCTGAACAATTTGACCAACTGGCAGAGCAACACGGTCAGTTTCACGCGGCCGTCCGTCGAGGCCTTCGCCAGCGCCTCCAGCCGCTTCACATAGCCGCCGTGATCCGCGCCGAGCACATAGATCAGCTCATCGAATCCACGGTCGACCTTGTTCTTGAGATAGGCCACGTCGGCGGCGAAATAGGTGAACGAGCCGTCCGATTTCACCAGCGGCCGGTCCATGTCGTCGCCGACCTCGGTCGAACGGAACAGCGTCTGCTCGCGATCCTCCCAGTCGTCCGGCTTTTCGCCTTTCGGCGGCGGCAGCTTGCCTTTGTAGATATGGCCCTTGATCGTCAGGTCGTTGATCGCCGACCGGATCGCCTTGGCGCCGTCGGCATGCAGCGTCCGTTCCGAGAAGAACACGTCATGGTGGACGTTGAGCAGCGCCAGGTCCTCGCGGATCATCGCCATCATGGCGTCGACAGTGCGATCCTTGACGATCTCAAGCGCTTCGTCGTCCGGCTTCTGCAATAGGCTGCGGCCAAACTCCTTGGCCAGCGCCTGCCCGACCGGAATCAAATAGTCGCCGGGATAGAGGCCTGCCGGGATTTCGCCGATGTCGTCGCCGAGCGCCTCGCGGTAGCGCAACAACGCGGAGCGGCCGAGCACATCGATCTGCGAGCCGGCATCGTTGATGACGTATTCCTTGACGACGCCAAAACCAGCGAAGGCGAGCAGGTTGGCCAGCGTGTCGCCGACCACCGCGCCGCGGCAATGGCCGACATGCATCGGTCCTGTCGGATTCGCCGAGACGTACTCGACATTGATCATCTGGCCCTTACCGACGGTTGAGCGCCCGTAGTCTGTCCCGGTCGCCAGCATGTCGGCGAGCCGCGCCTGCCAGTAGCTGTCGTTCAGCCGAAGATTGACGAAGCCCGGGCCGGCGACTTCGGCGCCTGCCACGTCCGGATCGTTCTTCAGCAGCGCGACGAGTTGTTCGGCAAGCGCGCGCGGATTCTGACCGGCCGGTTTGGCCAGTACCATCGCCGCATTGGTCGCGAGATCGCCGTGGCTCGCATCGCGCGGCGGCTCGACCGTAATGCGCGCGAGATCAAGCTCGCCGCCATATTTGTCTTTAAGACCAATGGTTTGAACGGCTTTTTTGATCCGATCATTGAAATCGGCGAAGATATTCATGTGCTCAGTCTCGTGGGTAATGCACGGCTAGAGGCCGGAAGTCGCGTCGCGCTAGCCCAAATCCGGGGTGCGGTCAAACAGCCGCTTGTGCTCCTTGATCGCATAAGTGTCGGTCATGCCGGCGAGGAAATCCGCCACGTGCCGCGCCTTGATGCGATCTTCGGCACGCACCAGAATCTCGCGCCAGCCCTCGGGCATCGCGGCCGGATCGGCGAAATAGGCGTCGAACAAATCCTTGACGATCTGCTCGGCGTTTTCGCGGACGGCCATCACGGAGGAATGGCGATAGACGTTTTGATAGAGGAATGCCTTCAGCGATTTCTCGTCCGTCGCCATTCCAGGCGAGAACGTCACTACAGCCCTGCCCGCATCGTGAATGTCCTCGACACTCTTCGGCGCTAATCCGGCGAGCGTCCCGCCCGCAGTGGTGATGACATCCTCGACCATACGCGTGATCTGCCGCCGCATCAGTTCATGGCTGGTGCGCACATCGTCGAGCCGGGGATATTTCTGCCGCACCTCCTTCAGGATGCCACCCGGCAGCGGCACATCGGCCAACATCTCCAGAGTCAGCAGGCCCGAGCGCAGCCCGTCGTCTATATCGTGCGTGTTGTAGGCGATGTCGTCGGCGATCGCCGCGCACTGCGCCTCGACCCCGGCGAAGCGGGCAAGCTCCAGATCAAACAGCCCGGAAAAATCGCGGATCGGCTGCGGCACCGGACCTTTCAGCCCCTTGCCTTTGGCGTGGGTCAGCGGGCCATTGTGCTTGACCAGTCCTTCGAGCGTCTCCCAGCTGAGGTTCAGCCCTTCGAATTCGGCGTAGCGATTCTCGAGCTTGGTCACGACGCGCAGCGACTGCGCATTGTGGTCGAAGCCGCCCCACTGCGCGAGCTTTTCGTTCAGCGCGTCCTCGCCGGTGTGCCCGAATGGCGTGTGGCCGAAGTCGTGGACCAACGCGATGGCTTCGGCGAGATCCTCGTCGACCTTCAGCGCCCGCGCCAGCGCGCGGGCGATCTGCGCCACCTCGATCGTATGGGTCAGCCGCGTGCGGTAATGGTCGCCTTCATGGGCGACGAACACCTGAGTCTTGTGCTTCAGCCGCCGGAATGCGGTCGAGTGGATGATCCGGTCGCGATCACGCTGGAAAGGCGTTCGGGTGCGGCTTTCCGGCTCGTCATAGAAGCGTCCGCGTGTCTTCTCGGGATCCGACGCATAGGGCGCCCGCGGCCTGTATCCGAAGCCGATATCGCCCAGGCCAGGGCCTTTTTCGTCCATCGCCGCCGTTCAGCCGCCCGTTGACTTGGTCTTAGGGGCTTCATACCTATGGTGTTAATGCGAACGCAAGGCGACGGCCTTGCCGCGAGGACCTTATGGGCGCTGACGCCAAGACCGGAATGAAGGTCGAAATGACAGATGCCGCCGCCAGGCGGATCAACGCGATTGTTGCCAAGGAACCCGGCAAGAACGCGCTGCGCGTCGCGGTCGAGGGCGGCGGCTGTTCGGGCTTCTCCTACAAATTCGATCTGGTCGGCGACAGGAATGCCGACGACGTCGCCATCGAGAACAACGGCGCCACGGTGCTGATCGACGAATTGTCGCTGGTCTACATGGGCGGCTCGGTCATCGACTTCGTCGACGACCTGATGGGCCAGTCGTTCCAGATCAGGAATCCGAACGCTGTCGCCTCCTGCGGCTGCGGCACCTCCTTCTCCATCTGAGCCCATGTCCGGACCGAATGCGGTCCGGCAGGTCGCGCTTGCCGGCGGCGCCGACATCGATGCGACCCTGCGCTTCTGGAACGACGTGCTGGCGCTGAACACGCATGCGCGCTTCGACCCGCCCGGCATTGCCTTCATCATGGTCGGCGGCGTGCGCTTCTTGTTCGAAAAATCGAACGCACCGGCCACCGTCTATCTCGACCTGCCGGACGTCTTCACCTTCTGCAAAGGCCTCGTCGCAAAGGGAGTCGCACTGTCCGCGCCGCCGCGCCTCGTCCACCACGACAAGGATGGCCAGTTCGGTCCGGCCGGCGAAGGCGAATGGATGGCGTTTGTAAAGGATCCGGCCGGCAACGCGATCGGCCTCGTCACGCGCCGGCCCGGCTAGAACACCGCGACAAGCTCGGTGATAAGCGCATAGGCGGCGATGGCCACCAGCAACCAGCCGGCGGTGCGGCCGATCCAGATGGTGGCCTTGGGGTTCGTGGTGAGCGCGTCACGTCCGCGCGCGGCGGCCAACGCCAGCCCGCCATAGACAACACCTTGTGTCGCGACGGAGATGACGCCGATCGCCAGTCCCTGCATCCAGAAGGGACCGTTCTCGGCGCGGATGAATTGCGGGAACACCGCCATCACGAAGAGCCAGGCTTTCGGGTTGAGGATCGCGGTGAGCAGCGCCTGCGCCACGATCGCTCCGTCCGAGCGCTCCTTGGCGCGCCCGACCGCGTCGACAATGATCGTGCTCCTCACCAGGCTGATGCCGACCCAGATCATGTAGGCTGAGCCGATCAGGATCATCGGCTTGGCGATCGCCGGGATAAGCGTGCTCAATCCGGCAACCGCGACGCTGCCGATTACGGTGTGCGCGGCGCCGCCGAGCATAAGTCCGAACGTCGCGAGCAGACCGGCGCGTCGGCCAAGTGTCAGCGCGTTCGCCAGCACGAACATCATGTCCATGCCCGGCACGACGATGATGCCGAAGACGAGCACGAAATAGAGCCAGAGGCTCTGGGCGAAATCCATGCGGCGATCCCTCAAAAAGATCGCCGCTTACTAGCGGTACGTCCTGCCAGCCTTGTGTCAGGAGCGTCTGCCTGGACCAGTCGGCAGGCCTATGGGTGCCGAAGAAAAAGGGCCGCGAACGCGGCCCTTTTCCTGGCACATCCGTTGCGTGCCACTCAGGCTTCCGCCGCCATTGCTGCTTCCTTGGCGCCCGCTTCGTCGCCCGCCGTGCCGTTGAAGAAGGCGTTGAGCACGACCGCCGAGACCGACGCCAGCAGGATGCCGGATTCGATCAGCGGATGAATCGCGTGCGGCAGCCACATCTTGAAGTCGGGAGCCACCAGCGGGATCATGCCGAAGCCTACCGACACCGCCACCACGAAGAGGTTGTTGCGGTTGGTCTTGAAGTCGACATTGGCAAGGATGCGGATACCGGTGGCGGCCACCATGCCGAACATCACCAGTCCCGCGCCACCCAGCACGAAGGTCGGCAGTGCCTCAACCAGCGCGCCCATCTTCGGCACCAGACCCAGTATGATCAGGATGGCACCGCCGGCGACGCAAACGAAGCGGCTTTTCACCCCGGTCACGCCGACCAACCCGACATTCTGCGAGAAGCTTGTGTAGGGGAAGGTGTTGAAGAGGCCGCCGATCACGGTGCCGATGCCGTCCGTGCGCAGGCCGGCCGAAAGCATTGGCTGCGTGACCTTCTTGTTGGTCATGTCGCCGAGCGCCAGGAACATGCCGGTCGATTCGATCATCACCACGATCATCACCAGCGTCATGGTGACGATGAGCACCGGATCGAAGATCGGCGTGCCGAAGCGCAGCGGCGTGATCAACGCAAACCAGCCGGCGGTCGCCACCTTGTCGAAATGCATCATGCCGAGCGAGGCGGTGAGCACGCCGCCAATCACGATGCCGAGGAGGACCGCGATGTTGGCGACAAAACCCTTGCCGAAGCGGGCGATCAGCAGGATCGACACCAGCACGACGGCCGAGACCGCGATGTTGGACATAGGCGCATAGGCGACGTTGTTGAGCGTCGGCGCCAGCGCGAGCTTCTCCGGGATCGCCGGCAGCGTGGAGCCAGATGCGGCCGCCATCTCTCGAATTGCCGTCAGCCATTCGGCGTGTTCGGGCGCCACGAGCTTTGGCGCCGTTGGGCCGACAGGATTGCCGAAAATCCAGTTGATGCCGATGCGCATCAGCGATGCGCCGATGACGACGATGATCGTACCGGTCACCACCGGTGGAAAGAAGCGCAGCATGCGGCTAACGATCGGCGCGATGAGCACGCCGATGATGCCGGCGCCGATGATGGCGCCGAAAATCATGCGCGCGCCGTCGACGCCCGGATTGGCGTTGGCCATCGCAACCATCGGGCCAACGGCGGCGAAGGTGACGCCCATCATGACCGGCAGCTTGATGCCGAACCATTGCGTGGCGCCGAGCGACTGGATGATGGTGACGACGCCGCAGACGAAGAGATCCGCGGAGATCAGGAAGGCGACCTGCTCCGGATCGAGTTTCAGCGCGCGGCCGATGATCAGCGGTACGGCGATTGCGCCGGCATACATCACAAGGACATGCTGGATGCCGAGCGCTGCCAAGCGTGGCGCGGGCAGCACCTCGTCGACAGGATGGACGGTTGAAGTCATATTGATTGTTCCCCTATTCTCCCGTGCTCCTCTCGCTTATTCTACGGCAACGGGATGGGCGCGAAGAGTCTACTGGCCGGCGGTTCTCCGCCATCAAGAATAATTTGAAATTCTCGTGTGCTTTTCATGAAGATCGTGACTTGGAACATCAACGGCGTCCGCGCCCGAATCGCCAACCTCACCCATTGGCTGACCGAGAGCCAGCCGGACATCGTCTGCCTGCAGGAGTTGAAGGCCCCTGACGATCAATTTCCGCGGCTGGAGGTCGAGGCGCTCGGCTACCACGTCGAGACGCACGGCCAGAAAGGCTTCAACGGCGTCGCCATTCTCTCCAAGCTACGCTTCGATGAGGTGAACCGTGGCCTGGCCGGCGACGATGCGGACGAGCAGGCGCGCTTCATCGAAGGCGTGTTCTCGACCGATCGTGGCGCGCTGCGGGTCATTTCCCTCTATCTGCCGAACGGCAATCCGGTCGGCACCGAGAAATTCCCTTACAAGCTCGGCTGGATGGCGCGTCTGGAAAAATGGGCGGCCGAGCGGCTTGCGCTCGAGGAGCCGCTGGTTCTGGCCGGCGATTACAACGTCATCCCCGAACCGACCGATGCGCGGTTTCCGGAAAACTGGGTCAACGACGCGCTGTTCCAGCCGGAAACCCGGCAGGCCTTTCGGCGGCTGGAAGCGCTGGGCTTCACAGAAGCCGTTCGCGCCACCTCCGATTCCGCCGAGATCTACACCTTCTGGGACTACCAGGCCGGCGCCTGGCAGAAGAACAACGGCATCCGCATCGATCATCTGATGCTGTCTCCGGAAGCCGCGAACCGGCTCACCTCGGCGTCCGTCGAAAAGCACGTGCGCGCCTGGGAAAAGCCGTCGGACCACGTGCCGGTCGCGATTGACCTGAATTTGGCAGCAGCCTGACGCCCGGCCAATGGCGCGGTCGCGCCATTGGTGCTATGTTCAGGACATGAAGGCGCTTGCGCTGCTCACCGCACTCGCATTCGTCGGCCTGACGCTTCCCGCCATGGCCGATTGCAAATGCCGCGCCAATGGCCGAGTTTTCTCTCACGGCCAAGTCGTCTGCCTGAAGCTTCCCACCGGCACACAGCTCGCGCGCTGCGGCATGGTTCTCAACAATTCGTCGTGGAAGAAGATCCAGGACGGCTGCCCGGAAGCCGCACTCGACGGCAATGCCATCTCGCTACCCGTCGCTCACGAAGACACGGATACGCATCCACACGAGCCCGTGCTGGAAGAACCGCGCGGCTAGCAGCTCAATTTTGGAATCTGGAGAACCGATCAGTCGCTGATCGCGCGCTTGCCCTTGGCAAGGATATCCGCGGCCAGCGCAATCGCGGTGCGGCGGTCGTTTTCGCCGGCTACGGCAAACGCTTCTTCCTGCATGCCCCGAATCCACGGCTGGTCAGCCGGCGTGGCGCGTTCGAGTGCTGCCGTCATCATTGCCAGGCCGCGCACGACCTTGCCGCCCTGGAAGAGCAGGTTGCCAAGTGTCGCCTGCGCGCCGGCATGGCCTTTTTCGGCGGCAAGCTGGAGCCAGCGGCCGGCCTGCTTGACCGAGGCCTTCACCCCGCCCTCGCCGTTCAGGAACATCTTGCCGATCTCGAACTGGGCGTTCGGATTCCGGTAGTTCGCTGCAGCGCGCATATAATGTTCCTGCGCCGCGACCGCGTTCTGCTTGACGGGCGAACCGGGTATGCCGCGCTTCAGATAGCCACCGAGCGCCACCAGCGCGTCCGAGACGTAGCTTTCTTCCGGCGAGCCGGGCTCGACGTCCTGCTGCGCGATCTCGGAGAAGAACTTGAAGGCTTCGTAGTCGTTGCGCGCGACCCCGTCGCCCTCGGCATACATGCGCGCGAGCTTCCAGGTGGCGCCGAGCTGGCCATTCTCGGCCGCGTAACGATAGGCCTCGACCGCCTGTTCCTTATGGCCGCTCTTGTAGGCCGAGAAACCGAAGCGGAAGACGGTCCACGGATTCGACTTGTCGACGCTCGCGCGGCCGGTGTCGAAAACCTTCTCGTCGAAGGCAAACGCGCCGCCGGCAGGCGCCAGCGTGGCAACGCCAAGCACGGCAGCAACCAGCGCTGCCTTCACAAATCCTCCGGACGTGAAAGACGAATTGACCGCGCGAAACCACGCGGACTCGACCGTCTCCGGCCGGTTCGGCAGCATCGCATTGAAGGAAGTCACTACGTTCATCACAGTCCTGGCCGCAGGCGGGCGCGGCATAACGCACTTTCTCTCGGCACCTGTTCCCGGCGCCTTTCACAGCTACCGGGGTGCTCCGTGTTTATGGCGGGAAAGCGGCGACCCCTGCCCGCAGACTTATAGCCGAGAGGAAGTTGAAAGAGTGTTGCAGCGCGGCCACAAGGTGCGGCTCTCGCGCATCACTTCGGCGCCGGGCTCAAGGCCCGACGCCAAGCTTAAGCAACAGGAGGTAAGCTATTCCGGCAGGACGCGAACGGCGCCCTTGGCGGCGCTCTGCGCGAAGGCGGCGTAAGCCCTCAGTGCGGTCGTGACGTTGCGCTTGCGCTTCTCCACCGGCTTCCAGCCCAGCCGTTCCTGCTCGTGGCGGCGCTGCGCCAGTTCATCGTCGCTGACCTTGAGGTGGATGGTGCGGTTCGGGATATCGATCTCGACCGTATCGCCTTCCCGCACGAGGCCGATCGTGCCGCCCTCGGCGGCTTCCGGCGAGCAGTGGCCGATCGACAGGCCGGACGTGCCGCCGGAGAACCGGCCGTCGGTGACCAGCGCGCAGGCCTTACCCAGCCCCTTCGATTTCAGGTAGCTGGTCGGGTAGAGCATTTCCTGCATGCCGGGCCCGCCGCGCGGTCCTTCATAGCGGATGACGATCACATCGCCTGCCTTGATCTGGTTCGACAGGATCGCCTTGACACTCGCGTCCTGACTTTCGAACACGCGAGCCGGGCCGGTGAACTTCAGGATCGACTCGTCGACGCCGGCCGTCTTCACGATGCAGCCATCGATCGCGATGTTGCCCTTGAGCACGGCCAGGCCGCCATCCTTGGAGAACGGGTTCTCGGGCGAGCGGATCACGCCGGTCTTGCGGTCGAGGTCGAGTTCCGCCCAGCGGTTGGACTGGCTGAACGCCTGCGTCGTGCGCACGCCACCTGGTGCCGCCATGAAGAAATTGCGGACGTTTTCGGAATTGGTCCGGCTGATATCCCACTGGTCGAGCGCGTCGCCCATGGTCATGGCGTGGACCGTCGGCTCGTCGCGATTGATCAGCCCGCCGCGATCGAGTTGACCAAGGATCGCCATGATACCGCCGGCGCGGTGCACGTCTTCCATGTGGACGTCGTTCTTGGCCGGGGCCACCTTGCAGAGCACCGGCACTTTCCGCGACAGCGCGTCGATGTCGTCCATCGTGAAATCGATGCCGCCCTCATGCGCCGCTGCGAGAATGTGCAGCACTGTGTTGGTCGAACCGCCCATGGCGATATCCAGCGCCATGGCGTTCTCGAACGCCGCCTTGGTGGCGATCTTGCGCGGCAGTGCCGTCTCGTCGTCCTGTTCGTAATAGCGGCGGGCGAGATCGACAATCAGATGTCCGGCCTCGACGAACAGGCGCTTGCGGTCGGCATGGGTGGCCAGCGTCGAGCCGTTGCCCGGCAGCGAGAGGCCGAGCGCCTCGGTGAGGCAATTCATCGAATTGGCCGTGAACATGCCCGAGCACGAACCGCACGTCGGACAGGCCGCCTGCTCGACGGCCAGCACTTCCTCCTCGGTGTACTTCTCGTCGGCCGCGTAGACCATCGCATCGATGAGGTCGAGCGCCTGGAGCTTGCCCTTGACCATCGCCTTGCCGGCTTCCATCGGCCCGCCCGAGACGAAGACGGCCGGGATGTTGAGACGCATCGCTGCGTTCAGCATGCCGGGGGTGATCTTGTCGCAGTTGGAGATGCAGACCATCGCGTCGGCGCAATGGCCATTGACCATGTACTCGACCGAGTCCGCGATGATCTCTCTGCTCGGCAACGAATAGAGCATGCCGTCATGACCCATCGCGATGCCGTCATCGATGGCGATGGTGTTGAACTCCTTGGCCACGCCGCCGGCCGCCTCGATCTCGCGCGCCACGAGCTGGCCCAGATCCTTGAGGTGCACGTGACCCGGCACGAACTGGGTGAACGAGTTCACCACCGCGATAATCGGCTTGCCGAAATCGCTGTCTTTCATGCCAGTGGCGCGCCAGAGGCCGCGCGCGCCGGCCATGTTGCGTCCGTGGGTTGTGGTGCGTGAACGATATGCGGGCATTTCAGGGTCCAAACTAGCCAGAAAGTCTTATGTAGGACTTCCTTTAAGCCCTGTCCAAGCCTGTTGCTAGGGTCTGGTCCAGGCCCGCACCCGTTGGCGGGCGTTTAGCCCGCGTCGTGCACACGGCCGAGCGCGACTTTCAGCTTCTCTTCCTGAGCCTTGAACTCGGCGAGCTTCTCGCGTTCGGCCTCGACGATCTCTTCGGCGGCCTTGGCGACGAACTGCGGGTTGTTGAGCTTCTTCTCGATCCGCGCGATCTCGTCATTGACCTTGGCGAGTTCCTTGGTCAGCCGCGCGGCTTCCGCCTCGAGATCGATCAGGTCGCCGAGCGGCAGGCACACCGTCGCCTCGCCGAGCACGATCTGTGCAGCGCCCTTCGGCGCCTGAAGCGCGTGACTGATGTCGCCGATGCGCGCCAGCCGTTTGATCGCCTGGTCGTGCCGGATCAGCCGGTCCTGCGTCGTTGCATTCGCGCCGAGCACGACCAGCGGCGCGATCGCCGATGGCGGCACGTTCATTTCCGAGCGCACCGAGCGCACGCCGGAGACGAGGTCGACCAGCCAGTTGATTTCCGCCGCCGCCTCCGCGTCTTCGAACACCGGCTTCGGCCATGCCGCGTGGCAGAGCAGCGTCGCGCGACGGTTCCCCTCGCCGGCCGTATGCGCCCAGAGCTCTTCCGTCATGAACGGCATGAACGGATGCAGCAGCTTGAAGATCTCGTCGAGAACGAAGGCGCAGACGGCCTGGCATTCCGCCTTGGCATCGGCATCGTCGCCTATGAAGACCGGCTTCAGGAACTCGATGTACCAGTCGCAGAATGTGTTCCAGACGAAACGGTAGGCGGCGCCAGCCGCCTCGTTGAATCGGTACGAGGCGATGCCGTCGCTGATCTCGCGCGCCGCGCGCGTCAGCTCCGTCAGGATCCAGCGGTTCACCGTCAGTTTCGCGCCAGAGAGCGAGACGCTGTCGTTGCGCGCGACGCCGTTCATTTCGGCGAAGCGCGTCGCGTTCCAGAGCTTGGTGCCGAAGTTGCGGTAGCCAGCGATACGCGCCGGATCGAGCTTCACGTCGCGGCCCTGCGCGGCGAGGATCGCCAGCGTGAAGCGCAGCGCATCCGCCCCATACTCGTCGATCAGGTCGAGCGGGTCGATGACATTGCCTTTCGACTTCGACATCTTGGCGCCGCTCTTGTCGCGCACCAGCGCATGCACATAGACGGTGTGGAACGGCTCCTCGCCCGTGAAGTGCAGCCCCATCATCATCATCCGGGCGACCCAGAAGAAGATGATGTCGAACCCCGTCACCAGAACCGACGTCGGATAATAGGTGTCGAGTTCCGGCGTCTTGTCGGGCCAGCCCAGCGTCGAAAAAGGCCAGAGCGCCGACGAGAACCACGTATCGAGAACGTCCTCGTCGCGGGTCAGGATATCGCCCGGCTTGTAGTTCTCGAGCTTCTCCTCGACCCAGGCTTTCCAAGGCCCTTCGAGCGCCAGATAGTGCTGGATGGCGGCCTCGAGTGCCGTCTCTTCGTCCATCTCGACAAAGACCTGGCCGTCCGGTCCGTACCACCCCGGAATCTGATGGCCCCACCAGAGCTGGCGCGAGATGCACCATGGCTCAATGTTCTCCATCCAGTCGAAATAGGTCTTCTCCCAGCTCTTCGGGACAAACTTGGTGCGGCCTTCGCGCACGCTGGCGATCGCCGGCTCGGCGAGCGTCTTTGCGTCGGCGAACCACTGGTCGGTCAGCATTGGTTCGATGACGACGCCGGAACGGTCGCCGAACGGCTGGTTGATCTTCTTATTCTCGACGAAGGGAACGGCATTGCCTTCCTTGTCGAGCGTCATGACGGCCAGCCCGTCTTCATTGATCTGGGCGACGATACGCTTGCGCGCCTCGTAACGGTCGAGACCCCGCAATTCGTCCGGCACGAGATTGATCTCATCGACCGCCGCCTCGCTTGGCAGCTCGCCCGATTTCGCGATCTCCATCGCCCGCGCCGAGCAGTCGGCATAAGACTCGCCATCGGCGCGCATCTGCGCCTGGTTGTCCATCAGGCGATAGAGCGGAATGCCGTTGCGCTTGGCGACCTGATAGTCGTTGAAGTCGTGCGCGCCAGTGATCTTGACCGCGCCGGAACCGAACGCCGGGTCCGGATAGTCGTCGGTGACGATCGGGATCAGGCGGCGGTGCTCTTTCGGGCCGACCGGAATTTCGCAGAACTTGCCGACGATCGGCCGGTAGCGCTCATCGTCGGGATGAACCGCAACCGCGCCGTCGCCGAGCATCGTCTCGGGGCGCGTCGTCGCAATCGAGATGTAGTCGCGCTGCTCGGTGAGCACGACCTTTCCGTCCGCGTCCTTCTCAACATATGTGTAGGTCTCCCCGCCGGCCAGCGGATACTTGAAGTGCCACATATGGCCGTCGACTTCGCGGTTCTCCACCTCGAGGTCGGAGATCGCGGTCTCGAAATTCGGGTCCCAGTTGACCAGCCGCTTGCCGCGATAGATCAGGCCCTGTTTGAACAGCGTGACGAAGACTTCGAGGACGGCCTTGGAGAGCCCCTCGTCCATGGTGAAGCGCTCGCGCGACCAGTCGCAGGATGCCCCCAGCCGCTTCAACTGGTTGACGATGATGCCACCGGATTCGGACTTCCAGTCCCAGACGCGGTTGACGAACTCATCGCGTCCGAGCGTGCGGCGGTGGACCTGCTTTTCCATGAGCAGCCGCTCGACCACCATCTGCGTCGCGATGCCGGCGTGATCCATGCCAGGCTGCCACAACACGTTCTTGCCGCGCATCCCCTCGAAGCGGACCATGATGTCCTGCAGCGTATTGTTAAGCGCATGCCCCATGTGGAGCGAGCCGGTCACGTTCGGCGGCGGAATGACGATGGTGAAGGGATCCGCGCCCTCTTCGGCCCCCGCGCCGGCTGCGAAAGCATCGGCATCGGCCCAGATTTTTGCGATTTTCGGCTCGACGGCTTTCGCGTCGTAGGTCTTTTCGAGCATTTTCCGCACCGGTTTTCGGGTTGGCCGGTGTAAATCGGAAGGCTACAGGCAAGTCAACAGCGGGTCACGTTGACCGGCAACGGCAATCGACCTATGGTCGCGGCGTTGCTGTAGGGCGCATCGGCTTTTGGGTCGGAAGGGCATCGCCCGCCTACGACAAACTCAACCAACCCGCGCCCATGCCGAATCTTGAAAATCTCCGCAAGCAGGCCAAGCTTTATCTGCGATGGCATCGTGAGCAGCACTATCCTGTCGCTCACATGATCCGCTCGCTGCTGCCCCAGTTCGGTCATCTGACAGACAGGCAGGTCTTGGAAAGCACCTTCAGGCTTGCCGATGCACAGGAGCTTGTCGCGAAGAAATCCGGTTTCGAGAGTTGGGCGGCACTCGTCAAAGGACTCGACTTCATGACTGACCAAGCCGTGCAGGGTACCTCAGGGTCGATGCTGCTCCGTGCCGAGCCGCAGCTTTTCGTTTCCAATATTGAAGCGTCCTGCTCGTTCTTCGAGGAGAAACTCGGCTTCAAAGTAAGCTTCAAATATGGCACCCCGCCATTCTACGCCCAGGTCGCGCGCGACGGGGCGTCGCTCAATCTTCGCCATGTCGATCAGCCTGTGATGGATCAGAACGCGCGAACGGCCGAAGAGCTTCTATCGGCGACGATCATCATCGATCACGCCAAGCCGTTGTTCGTCGAATACATGGAGGCTGGCGTTACCTTCCATCAGGCCCTGCGGACGGAGCCTTGGGGCGCCCGCACCTTCATCATAAGGGACCTGGACGGCAATTTGATCTGCTTCGCCGCTGACACCAACTGACGGCGGTCACCGGCGAACGGGTTGCTACGCGCCGCGCGCCACGCGCTCGATCTCTTCGCGCACCAGCCGCTCGACCAGGATGGGCAGATTGTTGTCCATCCACTCCTGCAGCATCGGCCGCATCATCTCTTCGGCCATCTGGTCGAAGCTCTTCTGGCGGTTCGCGGCAAACGCCTCTGACAATTCGCCGAATGCCGCCGCAACCTGGCGGCCAGCCGCGGCCGAAATGATCGACTGCTTCGGCGCGGACTCCGCCGCAGCCGCAACAGGCTTCAGTGCAGGTGGGGCTGATGGGAATGGCTCGACCGGCGCGACCGATAGCGGCCATACCGGTTCAACCGAAGCGGCTTGCACCACTTCGACCGCCGCCGGCTTGGCCGGCGCGCCGACCGGAGCGATCGCCGGTTCCTGCGCGACTGGCTCCGGCCTCGCAGCGGGCTCCTTGTCCAGGATTGCCTGGATGTCCGCCATGCTCACCGGCTTGCGCTCCGGCGCCGCCGTAGGTGCTTCGATCTGCACAGCCGGTTCCCGCGCGAGTGACGCCTGCACATCTGCAAGGCTGGCCGGCTTCGGCGCATCGGCAAGGCCAACCGGCTTCGGTGCATCGACCACGGGAACCGCGGGCGTCGGAGCAGCCGGCAGCACGCGCTTCATCTCCGCCTGCACATCCGCCAGCGAAATCGGCTTCTTTTCCACCACGGGTTCGGGCTTGGCCACGACCGGCTCAAATCTCGGCGCGGCCGGCTCCGGCGGCTTGCGGAACTCGGCGCGGAACGCCTCCACTTCCGTCTTCGCCAGAGGCGCTTCGGCAGCCTTCATCTGCTGCACTTCGCCGTCGCTTGGATGTTTCTTGCTCGAGTCCGAATCCTCGATGATGCGCCTGATCGAGGCGAGTATCTCTTCCATCGAAGGTTCGCGCTGCGCGCTTGTTGCTTGTGGCATCGTCACATCCGCCGCCCTTGTGACAGTCCGCTCGCGCCCTCGCCGCCAAGCGGGACACGAATCACAGGCGAAGCGTAGCTGACGAAGACCGTTCCGAGAATCCCCTTTCGGGGCCACATGGCGATTTCAACAGATTGAAAGGGCGGGAGATTCCGGCGTGGTTAACGCCCGTTGATCAGCAGCCGCGGTCAGCGGCCATCCGGCGTTCTAAGCCCGAACCACTTGTCCTTGACCGCCTCGTAGTGCTCCTTCGGGTCGTACACGGCGACGTTCAGGCCAAGCGTGTGCACCGACAGCCGCCCCATCGCCGAAAGGATCGCGTAGCTCGCCACAACCACATCGCGTTCGGAGCTGACGAGGTTGATCTGCGCGGCGATCACGTCGGCTTGCGCGTTGAGCACGTCGAGCGTCGTGCGCTGGCCGACATTGCGCTCCTCGACGACGCCGTTCAACGCCAGCCGCGCTGCTTCGACCACCTCGCGGTTCGCCGCCACGCCTTCGGCCGCGGCGTAATATTGCGACCACGCCGAGACGACAGCGGCGCGCACCTGGTCGCGCGAGACGTCGACATCGATGCGTGCCTGGCCGAGCGATTCCTTCGACTGCCGGATCTGCGCGGCGACACGGCCGCCCTGATAGAGGGGAATGCTGAGCGTCGCGCCGATGCTGGCCGAGTTACTTTGCCCGCCAGGCGAGAGGAAGGATGGCGGAGATCTGTCTGTGAAGCCGTGCGAGACACCGGCCTGGGCCGTGAGCGAGGGAAGCAGTGCACCCTCGGCTGACTTCACCGTGAAGGCGGCGACATCGACCAGATGCTCGGTCGCGCGGATCGCCGGATGCTCGATCGCGCCGACGGTCAGGGCTGCCTCCATCGACTTGGGCAGCAGCTTTGCGAGAGGGCCAGCGCCGCGCAAGCTGCCCGGCTCCGTGCCGACAACCTGGTGGTACACCGCCTCGCTCGACTTCGCCTGCGCCCGCGCGGCCGCGAGCTGCGCGACGGCCGCAGCACGCTGCGCCTCGGCCTGTGCCACGTCGGTGCGGGTGCCCTCGCCCACCTCGAAACGTGAACGCGCAGCCCGCACCTGCTCCTCGAGGAAGGCGAGGTTCTGCGCGCGCAGCGCTGCGATCGCCCGGTCGCGGATCACGTCCATATAGGCCGCGGCGGCGTTGAAAAGGATGTTCTGTTCGGTGTTGCGCAGGCTCTCGTTCGAGGCCAGCACGCGCGCCTTGGAGGCAGCGACATTGTTCTTGGTGCGGAAGCCGTCGAAAAGCGTCTGCTCGATCGCCACGCCGAACGAGCCGGTGGTGAGGCGCGATCCTGTCTGTGACGTGTAATTGATCGAAGCCGTCGCTCCAACAACCGGCCGCCATCCGGATTTGGCGATCGCTACGCCTTCATCGGTGACACGCACGCCGGCGCGGGCCGAATTCAGTTCGGAATTGTTTTCGTATGCCTTTGCCAGCGCACCGCTGATCGTCTCGGCCGAGAATACCGGGGCCGCGAAAACGCTCGCGGATAACAACAAGACGCTGAACAATCCACTGCGCGCAACCGACACGACGTTCCCCTCATTCGCAATTTCTGGCTGCAGTCGCTCCCTCCCCGGACGTCTGCAACACCAATCCAGCCGTGTCCTCGAGAAAACGGCTGGCTAAAAATCGTCTTGCTCTAAGCGAACATGGTTATCCGCGCGCCGCAAGACAAGAATCGTCAGAACTCAAAGACTTCCACGCGTTTAAAGCCAGGTAGTGGCTTTACTGCCGCATTGAACGCGCGGCGACCCGTTACAACATCGTTGGATTTCACGAAAAGCCTTGCCTGGCCGGCATTTCCGATGCCTTCGACGGCCACCAGCCGCCCTCCGTCCTTGAGCTGCGCGAACAGCGTTTCCGGTATCTGCTCGACCGCGCCGCCGACAAAAATGACGTCATAGGGCGCTTCCGCCGGGTAACCGGCTTCGAGCGGCCCCTCGACGATGGCCACCGTGTCATGGCCGAGCGTGGCGAGCGTTGCCGTCGCAGTTTCGGCCAGAGCGGGATCGCTTTCGATTCCGATCACGGAACTCGCGAGTTTCGAGATGACGGCGCTCGAATAACCGGTGCCGCAACCGACATCGAGCACGAAATCGCTCGGTCCGATTTCCGCCAGTTGTATGAGCTTGGCAAAGGGTGACGGTTCCATCAGGTAGCGCGGACCCGCACCCTCGCGCGCCGAAGCGATCTCGATGTCTTCGTCGATATAGGCAAGGCTGCGCTTCGTTGCGCCAACGAACAGTTCACGCGGCACCGACAGCATGGCCGACAGCAGCGGCAGATTAGTCACGTCGGTCGTGCGCACCTGCCCATCGACCATCTTCGTGCGTTGTTCGGAAAAATCGACGTTCATTTTCGGGTCCGGCGCCGCGCAATGTCTCGGATCACCGGGTCCAGATCAGGCTAGTTTTGGAGCGTTTCGGAGAACTGGAGGCCTCGCCCGGAATCGAACCGGGGTGCAAGGATTTGCAGTCCTCTGCGTAACCACTCCGCCACGAGGCCTCGCCGGAACCGGCGTTCTACGATTGGCTCTGTTAACAGAGGGTGTTTCGGCCCACAAGCGCCGCGAATGAAATTCCGATCCGGCCCGAAAATCCGCGCCAATCCCGGAAACGCAGGCTCCTGTTCGGCTATTCGCCCTTACGCTGCCGCCGCCGTTCCCACCAGACCACGAGCCGGCGGCGAAAACGCCGCACCGCCGCGAACTCGTAGGAAAGCACCAGCAATCCAAGCGGGATCATCCAGAAGCCGAGAATCGGCAGGAAACCGAGAAGCCCGAAGAAGACCAGCAGCACGCCAATGGTGATTCTGACCCAGCGCGACCGCGGCATCGCGACTTCGCGCCCAAACAGCTTGATCTTGCGGTCTGGCCTTTCCAGCAAAAACTCGCCCTCGCTCATCGCCCCTTCCATGTCGTCAGGTGGCACGTGCCGTTTCCGCCAGCCGATATGAACACTGAAGATGGCGATTGCGAGCTTTTGACGCGAAAAATCGCGCCTAAAAAGCCAAAACTGCGTCTTTGCAAAGCGGAAAAGGGTTTGCTATAGGCACCCCGCGTTCACGCGAGCCCTGTTCCCCGGTAGCTCAGCGGTAGAGCAACCGGCTGTTAACCGGTTGGTCGATGGTTCGAATCCGTCCCGGGGAGCCATTTTTTCATCTCCTTTTGCAGTTAAGCAAGCCGCCGCCTCGTGCTAGGGTCAGTCAGGCCGCGCTGGTGGATGCCGGTCACGCTCCCGTTGTTCGAAGAGGTCCCCATGGCTGCCGCTACGCCCCAGGAACAATTGATGCTCGAACTGGTCAACCGCGCCCGGTTGAACCCGACCGCGGAAGCCGCGCGCTATGGTCTGGCGCTGAGCGCCGCCCAGAAAACGCCGCGAGACGTTCTGGCGATGAACGCCGACCTCTACGACGCCGCCACCAATCACACCGCCTGGATGCTGCGTTACGACATCTTCAGCCACACCGAGACGACGGGCGTCGCGCCGTGGAAGACGGGCACGACACCGCAGCAGCGGGTCAACCACACCGGCTACAACGGGTTGGCCGGCGAGAACATTGCCTGGACGGGCTCCTTGCCGGCGGTACCGAACCCAACGGCGTCGATTTTGGAGTTGCACAAGGGGCTCTTTCTGTCGGCCGGCCACCGGGCCAACATATTGAATGCAACCTATGACGAGATCGGCATCGACCAGACCGCTGGAAAATTTCTGTCCAGCGGCACCAACTGGAACGCTTCGATGGTCACGCAGGTGTTCGGCGTTCCGAATGTCGATCGCGTGTTCGTCACAGGTGTGATCTACCGTGACACCGTCACCAACGACAATTTTTTCACCGTCGGTGAGCAGCGTCCGAGCAAAGCCGTATCCAGCCCCGGACAGAACAAGACAACGGGTGCAGGCGGTGGATACGAGTTGAGCTATGCGCCGGGGGCCGGCGTCACGCAGATCACAATCGACGGCAAGGTGGTCTCGCTCAACCTCTCAACCCGCAACGTGAAACTCGACCTCGTCAACGACAGGGAAATCTGGACCGACGGCAACGTCACGCTGATCAGCACGACGATCACCGAAGTCCATGCTCTCGGTCTCAAGGCCATGAGCATGAGAGGCACAACCGCCAGCGAAAAATTCTTCGGCAATGACGCCGCGAATTTGATCTTCGGCGAAGCAGGCAACGACCGTCTCGACGGCGATGGCGGCGCCGACAGGCTCTTCGGCGGCATCGGCAACGATATCTATGTCGTCGACAACGCCTCCGACACCGTCAACGAAACGGGCGCCAGCGGAACCGACACTGTCCAGGCGTCGGTGAACTGGAACCTCGCGAACGCAGCGCGCGTGCTGGGTGACATCGAAAGGCTGATGCTGACGGGAACAGCGAAAAACGGCTTCGGCAACGGGCTCGACAACTTGATTTACGGCAATTCGAGCGCCAACAGCCTGTCGGGCGCCGCCGGCAACGACATCCTGCGGGGCAGTCTCGGCAACGACACGCTCAGGGGCGGACTGGACCAGGACACCTTCATCTTCAACACGACACCGAATACGAGCACCAATCGCGACACGATCTCGGATTTCACCCCGGCGGATGATGTCATTCATCTTGAAAATGCGATCTTCGCCAAGCTGGGTGCGGCCGGGGCTCTAAATCCGGCGTTCTTCCGGGTCGGAGCACGCGCCTTGGACGCCAACGACTACATCGTTTACCACCGCGGCAGCGGCGCGCTCTTCTATGACGCCGACGGAAACCGCGCGGGCGCGGCCATCCAGTTTGCCACGCTGACAACGGAACCTCTCATCACCGCGGCGGATTTCAGGGTCATCTGACGGACGAAACGGCCGCCGGCAGCGACCGAAACCCGTACTAAAAACATTAATTACAAGGCCGGACGCGTCGCGTAATGTTACCCTCAATCAAGGGCAACAAACGGCGTCCGCCACGGTGTCTGACCCAGAGAAGCTCGAAGTGACGGATGGGCAGCGGCTGGAAATAGCCGCCCGCGCTGCCTCGCTTGGCATCTGGGACTGGAACCTCCTCACCGACGAGATGATCTATTCCGATCGTGCGCGCGAGATCTGCGGCTTCCCGGCCGAAGGCCCGATCACCTTCCAGATGGTGAGCGCGGTCACCCATCGGGAAGACCTGCCGCGAACGCGGGAACTGGCACGGCGCTCCCTCGATCCGCTGATCCGCGCCAATGAAACATACGAATATCGCATCGTCCGGGCAGACACGGGCGAGACGCGCTGGGTCCGCGCGCATGGCGAGGCCGTGTTCACCGAAATCGACGGCGAGATCCTGGCGGTTCGCTATGTCGGCACGATCCAGGACATCACGAACCGCAAGAAGGCGGCAGACGCGCTTGCCGCCAGCGAAGCACGGCTTCGGCTCGCCGTCGAAGCGAGCGGCATGGCCGTGTGGGAAGTGGATCTCGCGACGGAAACGGTCACGCATTCGCCTGAACTGAACCGCCTCTGCGGGTTTCCCCCAGACGCCCGGCCGACGCTTGAAGAATTTCGCGCGCGCTATGCACCCGGCGAACAGGAACGCATCCGCCAGGAGGGCCAGGAAGTACTCGCGCGGGGCGAGACGATGATGCAGACCGAGTTCCGCCAGATCTGGCCGGACGGCTCCGAGCATTGGCTGCTGATGCGCGCGCAGATTGCGCCAGGCTCGGGCGGGACCGGTCAGCGCGTGATCGGCGTCCTCTTCGACGTCACCGAGCGCAAGCGCGCCGAAGAGGTGTTCCGCGAGATGGCGGACAACGCCCCGGTCATGGTCTGGGTGACTGATCCGGACGACAATTGCACCTTCATGAGCCGGTCCTGGTACGAGTTCACCGGTCAGGCGCCTGGTGATGCGCTTGGCCGCGGCTGGCTCAACTGCGTCCATCCCGAGGATTTTGAGACGACCGAGAAGGCGTCGCGTATCTCCGTCGAGGAGCGCACACCCTTCCGCGCCGAGTACCGCCTCCGGCGCCACGACGGCGAATGGCGGTGGGTGCTCGACGTCGCCGCGCCCCGTTATGACAAGGCCGGGAGATTCCTCGGCCATATCGGCTCCGTCATCGACATCACCGAGCGCTACCGGGACGAGGAGCGCCGCTCGCTTCTTGTCAGCGAGCTGAACCACCGGCTGAAGAATTCGTTGGCAATCGTCCAGACCATCGCTTCCCAGACCTTTCGCGGCATCGAGGAAGCCTCCGGCGCCGTGTCCGCCTTTGCCGGCCGCCTGCGGGCACTCGCCGATGCCAATGAGATCGGGCTCAAAGACAACGCCGCGACCGTCAGCCTCGGCGAGGTCGTGCTTAGGATCACCGCGCCCTACCGCGAAGGCGTGTCGAACCCGTTCGACATCTGCGGCGACGATATTCTCATGTCGTCCCGCATCGCGGTCGCCGTCGGCATGGCGCTGCACGAACTCTCCACCAATGCGGTGAAGTATGGCTCGCTCTCCGTGCCGTCCGGACGCGTCGCGGTCGAGTGGCGGCAGGCTGACAAAAATCGGGTGGAGATCGTCTGGACCGAATCCGGTGGACCGGAGGTTGCCAAGCCCGAGCGTCTTGGCTTCGGTTCGCGCCTGATCGAGCGCGGCGTTCTGATGGGCGTCCGCGGCAAGGCCGAGATTGCCTACGAGCCGGCCGGCCTGGTGTGCCGCATGGAGGTTCCGATCTCGGAAGCGGCGCCGGCGTAAGGGGCCTGCTCCCATCCGCGTGAAACTTAAGGGAAATTCGTCCGTACCTTCCTCCGACAACAGCGCGGCGCACCGCCGCGCGGCGTGGCTGGGGGACGGATGAATATCGAGGCATTTCGGAGGGCTTCGGCCGACGGTCGCAGGAAGATCGCAGTCATCGGTTCGGGCATCTCCGGTGCTTCAGCAGCCTGGGCGCTGAACGAGATGGCGGATGTCACGCTATACGAGGCCGACAGTCGGCTGGGCGGCCACACGGCGACGGTAGACATCGACTATGATGGCGTGCCCGTCTCCGTCGACACCGGCTTCATCGTCTACAACGAGCTGAACTATCCCGAATTGAGCGCCCTGTTTGCGCATCTCGGCGTCGCTACGCATGCCAGCAGCATGGGTTTTTCGCTCTCCCTCGACGGCGGGCGAATGGAATGGAGCGGCTCGACCTACCGCTCGATCTTCGCCCAGAAACGCAATGTCTTCGCGCCGTCCTTCCTCTGGATGCTGCGTGAGATCCTACGCTTCAACCGGCAGTGCGTCGAAGACCGCGACGCCGGCCATCTCGGCCACGACACTATCGGGGAGTATCTCGACCGCCGGGGTTTTTCCGCCGCCTTCCGTGACAATTATCTGATCCCGATGGCGGCCGCGATCTGGTCGACCCCCCGCCTGAAGATGCTCGACTATCCAGCGGCCACGTTCATCACCTTCTTCGAGAACCATCGGCTCGTGCACAATGAACGGCCGGCCTGGAAAACGGTCACCGGCGGTTCGCGCACCTATCTCGACATGCTGTTGAGACCCCTCGCCGGTCGCATTCGCCTCGGCTCTCCGGTCGAGGCGATCATTCGCGACGCCTTCGGCGTGACCATCTGGGTGCGCGGGCATGAAGCGGAGCGCTTCGACCATGTCGTCATCGCAACTCATTCGGACCAGGCGCTCGCCATGCTCGGCAATCCTTTTCCGCTCGAGCACAAGATCCTCTCGGCGATTCCGTATCGGCCGAACCGCGTCGTCCTTCACCGCGACCCGCGGCTGATGCCGAAACGGCGCGCGGTCTGGTCGGCCTGGAACTATTTGCGTGCGTCGGACGACGAAGAGGCCGAGGTCTGCGTCACGTACTGGATGAACCGCTTGCAGGGCATCGACGAACGCATGCCGCTGTTTATCTCGCTCAATCCGACGATCGAGCCGCGCGAGGAACTGGTCTTCGGTGAATGGAGTTTTGCCCATCCGCAATTCGACTCCGCCGCATTGTCCGCCCAGGCGCGCCTCGACGACATTCAGCACACACGGCGGACGTCATTCGCCGGAGCGTGGACCGGTCACGGGTTTCACGAGGACGGCTTGCGCTCCGGCATCGATGCGGCGGTGGCGCTCGGCGCGACCGTGCCGTGGCGCACGCCTGTGCCGGTCGAGCTGCCCGAACTGGCGCTGGCTGCGGAGTAGAGATGCTGAGCGAACGCATCACCACGATGGCAGAGAACGGCCCGCAGCCCGAAGCAGCTGGCGTGCTCTATCCCGGTGAGGTGATGCACCACCGGTTAAAACCGTTCGGTCACCGCTTCACTTACGCGGTGTTCTCGCTGCTTATCGACATTGACCGGCTTGGCGAGCTGAACCGCATGTCGCGGTTCTTGTCGGTCGGTCGGCCGAACCTCGCCTCGGTCTACGAAAGCGACCATGTCGAGCGTGACGGCGAGACGATCCGGCAGTTTGCCGATCGGCTGCTGAGGGGCGCCGGCCTCAAGGAGCGCGCCACCCGCATCCTGCTCCTCGCATACCCGCGCATCTTCGGTTACGTCTTCAACCCGATCTCGGTCTATTTCTGCTACGGCGCCGACGGCCGTCTGATCGCTCTGATCTATGCCGTCCGCAACACTTTCGGCGAGCGCCACACCTATGTCGCGCCGATCGAAGATGGTGAACTGACCGAAGCCGGCGTCCGCCAGACGCGCACAAAGATCTTTCACGTCTCGCCCTTCATCGACATGGGCACGCGGTACCATTTCCGCATCCTGCCGCCCGGCAAGACGGTACGCCTCAGGATTCATGAAACCGAACATGGCGAACCGCTGCTTGCCGCAACGTTCGTCGGAGAAATCCGGACTCTTGGTACGAAATCCTTAGCCGTCTGCCTCTTGCGATTTCCCCTTCTGACATGGAAAATCATGGCGGGAATTCACTGGGAAGCCTTGAAGCTGTGGCTGAAGGGCGCGCGGTTCCACAAGAGCCCGCCGCCGCCGAAGCCGGCCAGCTACCGGGATGAGGCAGGCGCCTTCGAGCCTGGTGAATAGCCCAGGGGTGGCAACGCCATCGAGGGAAGACCGGATGTCGGGTACCAACAGCACGGGACTGGCTGAGGCGGTTCGCCTCCATGCGGGAAATCTGGCGGATGCCGTGAAGGGCCTGCCGGCAAAGGCGCGCATCGCGCTGTCAGCGGCAGTGAACCTGCCGTTCGGCACGCTGAAGGTCAAAATTCCCGACGGGCGCACATTCCTGGTCGGCGGAAACGCGCCCGGCCCGAATGCCGAAGTCGTCCTGCATAATTGGAGGCTGCCTGCGCGCGCCATCTCCGGTGGCACGATCGGCGTTGCGGAATCCTACATGGATGGCGATTGGGAAAGCCCGGACGTCACATCCTTCCTCGAGCTGTTCGTCGTCAACAGCGAGGCGGGCGAGAAGGTCGCGGGCGGCGCGAACTGGCTGCTGATCACCTGGCAGCGCATCCGCCATTGGCTGAACGACAACACGCGCCGCGGCTCGAAGAGGAACATCTCGGCGCATTACGATCTCGGCAACGCCTTCTACAGGCAATGGCTCGATCCGAGCATGACCTATTCGTCGGCGCTGTTCTCGGCCGGCGCGAACGACCTCGAAAGCGCACAGGCCGCCAAGTATCGCGCGCTCGCCCGCGACACCGGCATCGGCCCAAATGATCATGTGCTGGAGATCGGCTGCGGCTGGGGCGGCTTCGCCGAATTTGTGGCGCGCGAGATCGGCTGCAAGGTCACCGGTCTCACCATCAGCCGCGAGCAGCATGATTTCGCGAAAACACGAATCGCCAAAGCCGGCCTCGCCGACAAGGTCGACATCAAGCTGCAGGATTATCGCGACGAAACCGGCAAATACGATCGCATCGCCTCGATCGAAATGTTCGAGGCCGTCGGCGAAAAATACTGGCCGGTCTTCTTCGGCAAGGTGAAGGAGTGCCTGCAGGCGGGCGGCACCGCCGGCATGCAGATCATCACCATCAACGAGGCCGGCTTCAAACTCTACCGCAAGCGCCCGGATTTCATTCAGCGTTATGTTTTCCCCGGCGGCATGCTGCCGACCCCGCAATTGCTCAAATCGCTCGGCGCTGATCAGGGCCTGTCTTACCTGCGCGAACGGGTGTTCCCGCAGGACTACGCCCGCACCCTCGCCGAATGGCGCCAGCGCTTCTGGAGCTCCTGGGAGAAGATCGTGCCGCTCGGTTTCGACGACCGCTTCAAGAAGCTCTGGGAGTTCTACCTGCATTATTGCGAGGCAGGCTTCCGCGCCGAGTGGATCGATGTGCGGCAGGTTGTCTACAAGGCGCCCTAGTGGCGCGATTGGACCACTGGCCATGTTTTGGCCACCAACCGGCCATGTTTTTTAAGATTTTCAGACTTAACGTTTTTGTGAATGAGCGCCGCTCGCGCGTGGCGGGCCGCTATCTGGATTTGTGACGTTGGATTTCGTTCGACCCTCTCTGGCTGTTCTCCTCTGCGGCGGCGCGCTTGCGCTGGGCGGCTGCACGCGCACGTCGGACGGTTCGCTGGAGGTCGCGAACGCGCCGGCAATGATGCCTGCGTTTATCCCGGGCGCGGAGTCGAATCGCCGCGAGAGCAGAGTGGCGGTTGCCGACTATCGGCGCGCGCCAGCAAGCAGCAACTGGGGCTTGCAGCGCAAGGCTGCTCAGGCTGAGGCCTGGAAACCGGCGCCGCGTGTCGCCACGCCCCGGCCCTCGGTCGGCGCGGTCGCAAGCACCTTGTCCTGCCGCAATGTAACCGATCCAGGTGGTCGCGTTCGCGTCGTCTGCCAGTAAGCAAAAAGGCGGCCGCCGGGCCGCCCTTTTTCGTTCTGTGCATCGCCGCGTCTAGAGCGTGATGCGGTACTTCGCAAAACCTTCCGCGCCCTCGCCCGCTTCCTCGATCTTCACACCCTTGATCTCGGCCAGGAACTGCTTTGCCTTCGGCCCCGTCTCGAACATCACCGTCGCGCCTTCGAGCGGCTTGAAGGTCCAGTTGGCGTCGGCCGAGGGATTGATCGTCTTCTGATCGACGATGTAACGCACGATGACGTCACGGTTGGTGTCCGGCGCTTCGAAGATGATCTTCGAGGCGTTGATCTCCGGAAAATTGCCACCGCCGCCAGCGCGGTAATTGTTCGTCGCGACGACGAATTTCGCGGCCGGGTCGATCGGCTTGCCGTCGAACATCAGATCGACGATGCGATTCGAACTGGCGTTGAGAACGGCACCCTTCGGATCGTATTTCGGTGGCTGCGACAGGTCTATTCTGTAGGTGACGCCATCGATCACGTCGAAATTGAAAGCCGGGAAGTCCGCATTGATCAGCGGTTGGTCAGCCTTGCCGGCTTCGACCTGGTTGAAGATGCCCGCGGACATCTCCAGCCATTCCTTCACCTGCGCGCCGGTGATCGCCACAGCGCGCACCGTGTTCGGATAGAGATAAAGGTCGGCCACGTTCTTGATCGCGATGTCGCCCGCCGGCACGTCGGTATAGTACTCGGGTCCGCCACGGCCACCCGACTTGAAAGGTGCCGCCGCAGAAAGCACCGGCAAATCCTTCCATTCGGATTCCTTCAGCAGGTCGTTGATGTACCAGGTCTGCGCCTGGCTCACGATCTGCACCGACGGATCGTCCGCGACGAGCGCAAAATAGGAATAGAGCGGCGCGGACGTCTTGCCGACCGGACGGCGCACATACGCGAGCGTCGCCTCATGGTCCTCCTTCAGCGCGTCGACCACCTTCTGGTCGTCCTGCACCGTCGGCACGTTCTTGTTATCCTTGCGTTCGAAGATCGGGCGTGCCTCGGAGGTTGCTGAGACAACTTTCCACGCATTGCCGTCCTTCTCGAGCATCAGGTCGATGAGACCCATATGCGAGCCCCAGAAGCCAGCCTGCACGGCAGGCTTGCCGTTCAGCGTGCCCTTCGCGGTATCGACGCCTTCAAGCTTCTGGAAATCCTTCGGTCCGGGGAAAACGAGGTGCTGATGGCCGGTGAAGATGGCGTCGATGCCCTCGACGCCGGCGAGGAAGAACGACGCGTTCTCCATCATATCTGTCTGCTTGGTGTCGATGCCTGAATGGGAGAGCGCGATCACGATATCGGCGCCTTCCTCCTTCATCTGCGGCACCCACGCCTTGGCGGCTTCGACGATGTCGCGCGTCTTGACGTTGCCTTCGAGGTTTTTCGAATCCCAGATCATGATCTGCGGCGGCACGAAGCCGATGATGCCGATCTTGATCGGCTGATCGGCGCCGGCGCCGTCCTTGAGCGTCTTGTCGAGGATCACGTAGGGCTTGAGGTAAAGCTTGTCGTCGCGCGGGTTGGTGGCGAGTTCCGTGCCTTTCACGAGGTTCGCGCAGACGAACGGGAAGTTCGCGCCGGCCAGCACCTTGTCCATGAAGGAAAGGCCGTAGTTGAACTCGTGGTTGCCGAGCGTCGAGCACTCATAACCGAGCAGGTTCATGCCTTTCATGACGGGATGAACGTCGCCGTCCTTCATCCCCTTTTCGTAGGCAATGTAATCGCCCATCGGATTGCCCTGCAGCAGATCGCCATTGTCGATCAGCATCGCGTTGGTCGCTTCCTTGCGGATGCCGTCGATCAGCGTCGCGGTGCGAGACAGGCCCATCGTGTCGTTTGGTTTGTCCGCGTAATAATCATACGGCAGCACGTTCACGTGGATGTCCGTCGTTTCCATGATACGCAGATGCGCCTGGTTGGCCTGCGCGCGCGCCGAGAACGGATGCAGCATGACGAACGCGCCTGTCGCTGTGGCGCCGGCCAGGAACGAACGGCGGGACATCGGATGGATGAGTTGGGACATTGGGCCTCTCCTCTGGAGTTTTTGGGCGCCGGTGAAAGCGCCGAAACCCCGACTGTTGCGCTGAAATCGGGGCAAGTCCAGCAGGAAGACGTAACACCGGCATGAAATTTTGCCGGCGAAATAACGACAGGCCGGAAGCCTACTGTTCGTGGCGCTCGCCCGAGGCGTCACCCTGCGTGATCAGTCGCGCACTGCGCTGCCCGGTCGCGTAGATCCACAGCCAGCTCAGGATCACCGCGAAGCGGTATCTCAGCCCGATCAGGTAGTAGATGTGGGCGATGCCCCAGAGCCACCAGGCCGGCCAGCCCTTCATCTTGATCCAGCCGAAATCGATCACGGCGGCGCGCTTGCCGATCGTCGCCAGGTCGCCGTCGTGCTTGTAGGCAAACGGCCGTGCGTCCGTCTCGCCCTTCAGCCGCGCCCGGATCGTCGCCGCGATATGCCAGCCCTGCTGCTTCGCGGCCGGCGCGATACCGGGCACGAAGCGCCCGTCCTTCCAGTCGACGCGCGCCGCGTCACCGATGACGAAAATCTCGGGATGGCCGGGTACCGTGAGATCCGGCGCGACAATGGTCCGGCCGGCGCGATCTGCCTCGGCGCCCAGCCACTGCGCGGCGGGCGATGCCGCCACACCGGCCGCCCAGATGATCGTCTTCGCCGGCAGGAATGTGCCGTCATAAGTCACGCCCTCGGCGGTGCACGAGGTCACGGGGTGGCCAAGCTTGATGGTGACGCCGAGCTTTTCCAGCGCCGTCTTCGCATAGTCCGACAGCTCCGGCTTGAACGCGCCGAGAATGCGGTCGCCGGATTCGAACAGCACGACTTTCGCTTCGGCCGGATCGATGTTGCGAAACTCGCCGCGCAGTGTGTCGCGCGCCAGTTCCGCGATCGTGCCGGCAAGCTCGACGCCGGTCGGACCACCGCCGATGATCACCAGCGTCAGCAGCGCCTTGCGCTTTTCCGGATCGGGTTCGCGTTCGGCCTCTTCGAAGGCGAGCAACATGCGCCGGCGGATTGTCGTTGCGTCCTCGAGCGTCTTCAACCCAGGCGCGAACGGTTCCCACTCGTCATGGCCGAAATAGGCATGGCGCGCGCCGGTCGCCAGTACCAGCGTGTCGTAGGATATCGCATCGCCATTATCGAGCTTTACCTGCTTGGCCGCGATGTCCACGCCGGTCACGTCGGCCAGCAGTGTCGTGACGTCCTTGCGCTTCCTCAGCAGGTGCCGGATCGGCCAGGCGATCTCGGATGTGGCGAGCGATGTGGTCGCGACCTGGTAGAGCAGCGGTTGGAAGAGATGGTGATTGCGCCGGTCGACCAGCGTGATCTTCACACCGGCGCCCTTGAGGTTCTTGACCAGTTCGAGGCCGCCGAATCCGGCGCCCACGACGACGACATGATGCTCTGTGGCGTTCATGGTTTTCACCGGCGAGGTGATGCCGGCCCTCTTCCTCCAAGATAGGAATTTTGTGCAGCGCAACAAGACGCTCTCGATTGCTCCAGCGTCGATTATTTCCTGCGAAGTGTCGCGAACGCGCGACTCAAACCGTCAAGGCAGAACTAGGCTCTTAAGTGAGCATCGAGGCCGATATGCAGGACGACGAAAAAGCCATCTATTCCTCGCCGCCATGCTTCCTGCATGAGCTGGACGAAAGCGGCCGCCCGGCCTCGGGGCCAGGCCTGCCGATGGACCCCGATGTCCGCCGCAGGCGCAAGGCCGAGCGCGAACGACTGATCGCCACCCGCCTCGAAATTCCCGCTTCCGTCCGCGCCGAATATTCTGAACGCATCGCCGCAGGTCTCGACGCCGTGATCGGCGCTGTCTCCGGCAAAATGATCAGCCTCTACTGGCCGTTTCGCGGTGAGCCCGACCTGCGCACCTGGCTCGCCTCGGTTAATGAGCGCGGCGGTCGCACTGCCCTGCCGCTCGTCGTCGCCAAGGGCCAGCCGCTGGTGTTCCGCGCCTACGCGCCTGGCGACAAGTTGGAGAAAGGCGTGTGGAACATCCCGATCCCCGCGGACGGACCGGAAGTTGTCCCGGACATCGTCATATCGCCGGTTGTCGGCATCGATCCGAACAACTACCGCCTCGGCTACGGCGGCGGCTTCTTCGACCGCACGCTGGCCGCCCTGCCCGTCAAACCGCTGGTCGTCGGCATCGGCTACGAGATGCAGCGCATCCCGACGATCTATCCGCAGTGGAACGACATCCCGATGGACGTGGTCGTGACGGAAGCGGGGCGGATCAGCTGATCACGCCATCTCCGGCTTCAGTCCGAGCGCGGTGCGGTCGATGATCTCGCGCAGCGCAAAGCTCGAATTGATCTTGGTCACGTGCGGCATGGCGGAGAGCCATTCCTTGTGGATGCGCTCATAATCGGCGAGGTCCTTCGCCGCGATGCGCAAGATGTAGTCGTATTCGCCCGACATCAAATGGCACGAAAGGATGTTCGGGCAGCGCTTCACCGCCGTCTCGAAATCCGACAGCGTCTTCTCGAACTGGCCTGACAGCGATATATGCACGATCGCCGTCATCTGATGGCCGAGCGCCGCATTTGACAGCCGCGCGTGATAGCCGCGGATGGTGCCGTTCTTCTCCAGATTGTCGAGCCGGCGCGAGCAGGCCGACTGCGACAGGCCGACCTTCTCGGCGAGTGCTGCGTTGGAGATGCGGCCGTCCTTCTGGAGGGTGTCCAGAATGGCGATATCGATCCTGTCGAGCGACATAACAGGTGATTCCTTCGAAAATTCATGAGATTGACGCAACGAATAGCGACGGAACGCCCCTGCGGCAACCGTCTTCGCAAGCCTTTTCGAAGGAATCTGTGATCTAATTGCCAGAATACAGGGTAATGGCCGGACAATGTATCCGGCCGGCGAGGAGATCACGAGATGCGCGTCGGCTGTCCGAAGGAAATCAAGAATCACGAGTACCGCGTCGGCATGACGCCGGGCTCCGTCCGCGAATATGTCGCGCATGGCCATGAGGTGCTTGTCCAGAGCGGTGCGGGCGCCGGCATTGGCGCCGACGACAGCGCATACGCTGCCGCTGGCGCCAAGATCGCCAAGACCGCCGAAGAGGTCTTCGCCAAGTCGGACATGATCGTGAAGGTCAAGGAGCCGCAGCCCAACGAGTGGGTTCAATTGCGCGAAGGCCAGATCCTCTACACCTATCTGCATCTCGCGCCGGATCCGGAGCAGACCAAGGGCCTGCTCGCCTCAGGCGTGACGGCGGTCGCCTACGAGACCGTCACCGACGATCGCGGCGGCCTGCCGCTGCTGGCGCCGATGTCGGAGGTCGCCGGTCGTCTCTCCATCCAGGCCGGCGCCACGGCGCTGCAGAAGGCCAATGGCGGCCGCGGCGTGCTGCTCGGCGGCGTGCCAGGCGTGCTGCCAGGCAAGGTCACGGTGCTCGGCGGCGGTGTTGTCGGCCTGCATGCGGCCAAGATGGCTGCCGGCCTCGGCGCCGACGTCACCATCATCGACCGGTCGATCCCGCGCCTGCGCCAGCTCGACGACATCTTCAACGGCCGCGTCCACACGCGCTATTCCACCGTCGAGGCGCTGGAAGACGAATGCTTCTCCGCCGACATCGTCGTCGGCGCCGTGCTGATCCCGGGCGCCGCCGCGCCAAAACTCGTCACCCGCGAGATGCTGTCAGGCATGAAGAAGGGTGCGGTGCTGGTCGACGTAGCAATCGACCAGGGCGGCTGCTTCGAGACCAGCCATGCCACTACCCATGCCGAGCCGACCTATGAGGTCGACGGCATCATCCATTACTGCGTTGCGAACATGCCGGGCGCGGTGCCTGTCACCTCTGCGCACGCGCTGAACAATGCGACGCTCCACTATGGCTTGCAGCTCGCCGACAAAGGCCTCAAGGCCATCGTCGACGACCAGCATCTGCGCAATGGCCTGAACGTCCACAAGGGCCGCATCACCAACCGCGCCGTCGCCGATGCGCTGGGTTATGAGATGGCTGAGCCGAAGGCAGCACTTCAGGCTGCTTGATTCACCGACAAGATTTCCTCCTGTCTCGCCGCCGGGTCAAAACCGGCGGCTTTTTCTTTGCCGCGCGTTGCGTGTTCGGGCAACAAAAAAGCGGGGCAAAGACCCCGCTTCCTCGGTTGCTGTCGCAGCGCCGGTTCATCCATGGTCGCGCGCAGCATCGTCCTTATAGCGGCCAATTATTGCCGGAAGATGACTGCGCCGCGTCCTTTCGATGACGCTCGCGCCTACGCCCGCTCGATGCGCACCTGGTAGCAATTATTCCGCGCCGAACGCATGTGCAGATAGGCAATGTCGTCGCGCTCCAAGAGTTCGTGCGCACGGTTGCAGATCTGATGCGTCGTGGTTACCGCGCCCGTGCCGTAGACGATGCGGTCGTCGTGGCTGTAGCCGCGCAGGATATAGTCGGGCGTCGCGCGAAACAGGTCCGGGATCACATCCGTCTCCGGGGCGCGCTCGCATGCTTCGGCGCAGAGAAAGATCGGGCCGGTCTCCGCGTAAGGCTGCAGTTCGGGGAAAGGCCTGTGCGCCAGGATCAGGTAGTCCTGCCCCGCCGGCACATTCTTCAGGCAGTGGCGGCACGGCACCCCGTGGCCATCCGAGACGCGCCGCTCCGGCGTCATCCCGTAGGCGTCAGCGCCTCCGGCTTGCAGCGCTCTGACCGTCTCGGTCGGCATCGCTTTGAACTTGATCAGCATGACAGATCTCTTCGTCGTTTCGATCGAAGAGATACGGTCCGGCGCGTGCCGCGCCCACCCGAAACTTGCACATGAAAAACTCCCGCCCGTCGGTACCGAATTGCGACAGGCGGGAGCAATTTGCAGCGGCGGAACGGGAGGAGAAGCCGCTGCCAAACCTGTTGCTATTGGCGCACGAACTCGTCGATGCGGCGCAGCGTGACGCGGCGGTTGTGCCAGTCTTCATACGGCGTGTTCACGAGCAAATACTCCTCGCCGTAGCCGACCGTCTCCAGCGCGTAGGACGGGATGCCGAACTCGCGCACCAGAAGCCGCCGGAGCGACGCCGCGCGAGCCTCCGAGAGCCGGTAGTTGCTCTCGAAGGAACCGACCGCGTCGGTGTGACCTTCGATCAGCACCTGCGCCTCGGGGTTGCGGTTGAGCATGCTCGAGATCGCATCGGCGATCACCTCGACCTTGCCAAACTGCGAGTATGGGATCTCGGCCGAGGCGAAGGCGAAGTTGATAGCCTGGATGTCGATCGAGGGCGCCGCACGGCGCAGTTCCGGCCGGCGGGTGAATTCGCGAATGGTGACGCGCTCTTCGCGTCGCAAGCGCTTCGTCGCGGGCGCTTCGAGCCGGCGCTGGATTTCGACCGCCGACGGAACCTGTTCGCGAATCTTTACCTCTTCTCGGACCCGCTCCTTGCGCGTGTATTCCTTGTCTTCGCGCACGATTTCGCGGCGGCGGTCTTCTGGAGCGAATTCCTTGTCCTCGCGAACGGTTTCGCGGCGGCGCTCTTCCGGAACGTCCTTCTTGCCCTCACGAACGGTTTTGCGACCACGGTCCTCCGGGGTGCGCTCCTTCTCCTCGCGAACGGTCTCGCGCTGCTCCGGACGCTTCGTCCGCTTCAGGCGTTCCTTCTCGGTCGGATTTTCCTTGTCGCGGGCGTCGATCACGATCTCGGACGGATCGCCGACACCGTCGCGCCGGCGCTCGGCCGCGTTCACGACGCTCGGAATGGCGAAAGCCGCGATCAGCAGCGCGGCGATGGATTTTCTCACGATCATGACGCTCTCCTCGGGCGTTCCGAGCCGATATGGCTCGCTCGATGATGCGGAGAATGCCAGACCAAAGCTGAAGCGGGGCTGAACGCGGTGTTTAGAAAAGGCTCGGCGAAGCCCTAGTCCCGCATCACGATCGCCGACCGCTCAGCGAAAGGCATCGGGCGGATCATTTCCTGCTTCTGGCCGACCGGCGAGAAGCCAAGCCGCTGGTAAAGCGGCAGCGCAGCCGGATGATCGAGCGTGCAGGTCTGCACCGTTACCAGCTTCGGGCCATGCGACCAGCAGGCCTCGATCGCCGCCCCCAGGAACCAGCGCCCGATCCCCTGCCCCAGCGCATGGTCCATCATGCCGAAATAAGCAAGCTCGACCTCTTCGGGCAGATGCGGCTTCAGGTCGAAGAAGCCGGCCGGCGCGCCGTCGAGATAGAGCACACGGATATCGCGGCCGGATGCGCGCAACCCCTCTTCGATCTCCGCGTCGCTGGTGCGCAGCGAGTTGACCCAGTGCCATTTCCGCCCGACCCGATCCATCAGATAGCGGTAGAAGTGGCGCGGCGCGTTACGGGTTTTGAGCAGCGCGATCTGCCTGCCATAGGGGAGCGGCGGATAGTGCAGAGGCGGCGCCTTCATCTCGAGGAAAGTCACGGTGACCTCGATGTCCTCGAGCGCCTCGCCATTGCCCTTCTTCTTCTGCGCCATATCAGCCCTTGCCCGTTTCGACCGGCGTATCCGCCCGCCCGCCCCATTCCGTCCACGACCCGTCATAGAGCTTGTTGTTGGTGTGGCCGAGCGATTCCAGCGCGAGCGTGATCACCGCTGCGGTCACCCCAGAACCGCAGGACGTCACCACCGGCCCGGAGAGATCGAGGCCCGCACCTTCGATTGCCTTCTTGAGTTCAGGCAGCGGCAGCAGCTTGCCGTCCTTGGCGAGCGACACCGCCGGAACGTTTTTCGCGCCGGGCATGTGGCCCGACCGCATGCCGGCGCGCGGCTCTGGATCGGTGCCGGCGAAGCGCCCGGCCGGCCGCGCATCGGCGATCTGGCTCGTCTTGCCTTCAACGATCTTTTTCATCTGATCGAAGGATGCGACACGGTCGGCATCAAAATTCACATGAAAAACGCAAGGCGCGATCTTCGTCGCCTTGTTGCTCACCGGCCTGCCCTCGGACTTCCAGCGATCGAACCCGCCGTCGAGCACATAGGCCTGATAGACGCCCATCACGCGGAACATCCACCACACGCGCGGCGACGAGAACATGCCCGGCCCGTCATAAACGACGATCGTGTCGTCGGCCGAAATGCCCATCGACCCGGCGAACTGCGCGAAGACTTTCGGGCTGGGCAGCGTGTGCGGCAGCGTCGAGTTCGGCTCGACGACAAGATCCTGGTCGAAGAACACCGCGCCGGGAATGTGCGCAGCATCGTATTCGGCCTTGGGGTCGCGCTTGTGCGCCGGCAGGTACCAGGACGCATCGACGATCGAGACGCCGGGTGTGCCGATCCGGCTTTCGAGCCAGTCGGCGTCAACGACAAAGGGGCTGGTGTCCGCCATCGTTTTCCTCAATTCGCCGGCATCGGGCCAAATCGGATGCGGAAGCGCCGGTTCTCGCGCCCCTTCTTCTCGATCTTGCCGATATGGATTTCGCCCACTTCCGCCGTGCCTTTCACATGCGTGCCGCCGCAGGGCTGGCTGTCGATCACGGCGTTGTCGCCGATGCACACCAGCCTGATCTTTCCGGTGCCGGCCGGCGGCCGCACATTCTTCGACTTCACAAGTCCCGGATTGGCCGCGAGCTCCTCATCCGTGATCCAGCGCGTGAACACAGGATGGTTCGCCGCGACGAGCTCGTTCAGCTTCGCCGTCACATCCTCTTTCGAATAGCCCGTTTCGGGAATGTCGAAGTCGACGCGGGAATCGTCCTCCGAAACCGCCGCGCCCGTGATCGGGAACGGGCAGATCACGGTGAGCAGGTGGCAGGCGGTGTGCATGCGCATCAGCCGGTAGCGGCGCTCCCAGTCGATCGCGAGCGTCAGCGTCTCCCCGACCGACGGCATCGCCTCACCCGCGGCCGGCACATGGATGATCTCGTCCTTCGTCTCGCCGGTCACCGTCGCCGCGATCGCGACCTTACCGGCGCCATTGGCGCGACGCAGCACGCCGGTGTCGCCTGGCTGGCCGCCCGATGTCGCATAGAAGATCGTGCGGTCGAAAATGATGCCGCCGCGATCGTTGATCGCGACGACCTCTGCCTCGACCTCGCGCAGATAGGAGTCGTCGCGGAACAGGCTTGCGGTCTTATGCATATGCGGGCTGCTGGCTGAATGAGTTCAGCCGCACAATAGTTGGCCCGGCCCCGGAAGCAACACCGCGCGTTTGGGCCACCAATCCCCTGCTACGCCACCGCCTCGTAGGGCACGGCGATATCCGGCGATTCTTCCAGCCATCCCGGCACCGGCAGGTTCTTCGATCGCAGGAACTCGGGATTGAACAGTTTCGACTGGTAGCGCGTACCATTATCGGCGAGGATCGTCACGATCGTCTTGCCCGGGCCGAGCTCCTTGGCAAGCTTGATGGTGCCGGCGATGTTGATGCCGGTCGAGCCGCCGAGACACATGCCCTCTTCCTGCACGAGATCGAAGACGATGGGCAGCGCCTCTTCGTCCGTCACCTGCCAGGAAAAATCGGGCGCGAAGCCCTCGAGGTTGGCCGTGATGCGCCCCTGCCCGATGCCCTCAGTGATGGAACTGCCCTCGGCCTTCAGCACGCCCTCGGTGTAGAAGCTGAACAGCGCCGCGCCGAGCGGATCGGCAAGACCGATCTTCACGTCCTTGCTATGCTCGCGCAGGCCGATGCCGATTCCGGCCAGCGTCCCGCCGGTGCCGACTGCCGAGACGAAACCGTCGACCTTGCCGTTCGTCTGCGCCCAGATCTCCTGCGCGGTGGTCCGGATGTGTCCGTCGCGGTTGGCGACATTGTCGAACTGGTTGGCCCAGATCGCGCCGTTCTTCTCCGTGCGCGCGAGGTCCGCCGCAAGCCGGCCCGACACTTTTACGTAGTTGTTCGGGTTCTTGTACGGTACCGCCGGCACCTCGATCAGTTCGGCGCCGAGCAGCCGCAGCGTGTCCTTTTTCTCCTGGCTCTGCGTGTCGGGGATGACGATGACGGTGCGGTAGCCGAGCGCCTTGGCGACCACCGTCAGCCCGATGCCCGTATTTCCAGCCGTTCCTTCGACGATCACCCCACCTGGCCTCAGCAGCCCGCGCTTTTCCGCATCGCGGATGATGAACAGCCCGGCGCGATCTTTCACCGACTGGCCCGGATTCATGAATTCCGCCTTGCCGTAGATGTCGCAGCCCGTCTCGTCCGAGGCGCGCCTCAGCCTGATCAGCGGCGTGTTGCCGATCGTTTCGATCACCGACGGGTGCATGGGGAATCCTTCATTTCAGTCGAAAAAGACCGTAGAAACGTGGCGACGGGCTTTCAAGGTGCGAATTTGCTCGGCTTTTGCGCCAATTGAGAACCAGAATCCCGCAAAACTGCGGATGCGTGTGCCCGGTGGTTGGCTTTTCTGCCGATTTCCGGCAGTAGCCGGGCACGGACATGGGGAAATTCCACATATGACGCTCTACAGGGCGACACCCAAGGACGGGGTGGCCTGGATCACCGGCGCGAGCACCGGCATCGGCCGCGCACTGGCGCTTGACCTTGCGCGCGAGGGTTATGCCGTCGCCGTGACGGCGCGCGACGAGGACAATCTGACCACGCTGGTCGGCGAGGCTGCCGGCCTTCCCGGCCGAGTCGTGCCTTTCCCTTGCGACGTCACCGACGAAGCCGGCATGGAGCGCACAGTTGCCGAGATCGAGCGGGAGGTCGGCCCGCTCGCCCTCGCTGTCTTCAACGCCGGCAACTACTTTCCGACCTGGCCGCAGCGCCTTGAGGCGCTGAACTTCTCCAAGACCTTCGAAGTCAACGTCATGGGCGTGATCTACGGCCTCGTCCCGGCTCTCGACCGGATGAAGGAGCGCCGCCGTGGTCATCTCGTCATTGTCGGCTCGGTCACAAGCTATTTCGGCTGGCCGGCGACGGCCGCCTATGGCAGCTCGAAAGCGGCGCTGTTCAACCTCGCCGAAGGGCTCAAATACGACCTCGACAAGATGAATGTCCGCATCCAGGTCCTGAACCCCGGCTTCATCGATACGCCGCTGACGCGCAAGAACAGTTTCGCCATGCCGGCGCTGATGCCGGTGGACAAGGCGTCGCAGCGGATCGTCCGCGCGCTGAAATCTGGAGGCTTCGAAGTCACCTTCCCGTGGCGCTTCACCTGGTTCCTGAAATTCCTGCGCATCCTGCCGCAGCCGTTGCGCTTCGCCTTCATCAACCGCGCGACCGGCTGGCACAAACGTTAGAGAGCAAGTCCAGGAAAAGTGGGAACCGGTTTTCCGTCCGGATACCGGCGGGGGAACCCCGCCGTTTTTGCGGCAAAGAAAAACCGGGAAACCGGAACACTCCATTGCCGGTTGCACCCAGCGGCGCTAGGTCTTTTGCGGCTGCGGAGCTTTTTCTTGGATGGGTCGTAAAATCGGACTGATCGTTCTTGCCGTCCTCGCTGCGCTTGTCGTGATCTTCCTGCTCGGCCCGCGGGTGTCTGTCGACACAACCGTCACCTTCGATCCCGCCTCGATCGGCCCGGAGCCGGACGAATATCTCGCCAAGGCGGAAGCCGCGGTTCCCGGCATCCGCGACGATCTGCAGAAGGAGATCATCTGGGCCGACCCGATGACGCGCCGCAAGACGCCGCTGTCGATCGTCTACATTCACGGCTTCTCCGCCTCAAAAGGCGAAATCCTTCCGGTCGTGGACATCGTCGCCGCGGGCATCGACGCGAACCTCTATTACGCACGCCTGACCGGTCATGGCCGCGACGGTGCCGCCATGCTCGAAGGCAGCGTCAACGCGTGGGTCAACGATTATGCGGAGGCTATCGCCATCGGCCGCGCGATCGGCGAACGCGTCGTCGTCATCGCCACCTCGACCGGCGCATCGCTGGCGACATGGGCCGCGACGCAGCCCAACCTGTCCGAAGATGTCGCGACACTGATCGCCATCTCTCCCAATTACGGCGTCCGCGCCTCCGGCTCGAGGATCCTGACCTTGCCGTGGGGCGGCCAGATCGCGGACCTGATCATCGGCAGGGAACGCGGCTTCGAGACGATCAACGATCTGCACGCCCGCTACTGGACGTCACGCTATCCGACCCGGGCTGTCCTGCCGATGGCGGCGCTCACCGAACTCGCTTATGCCGCTCCGGTGGAAGAGACGAAGATCCCCGCGCTCTTCATCTTCTCCGACGACGACAAGGTCGTGCGCGCCGAACTGACCCGCGAAATCGCCGGCCGCTGGGGCGCCCGGCATGAGCTTGTTCCGATCGAGCGGAACGACGACCCGTCCAGCCATGTGATCGCCGGCGAAGCGCTCTCGCCTTCGACGACCCGCTTCGTCGCCGACCGTATCCAGGTCTGGGTCGAAGCGGTGACTGGCTCCAACTGAGCAGCCGGGCTCAGCGGTCGCGTGCGGCCCGCGCCAGTCCGTGCGCCACGAGACGGTCGATGATTTCGGCGTAGCCGACGCCGCTCGCCGCCATCGCCTTGGAATACATGCTGATGTCGGTGAAGCCCGGGATCGTGTTGAGCTCGTTGATGACGAAGCGCATATCGGCCGTGACGAAGAAATCGACGCGCGCCATGCCGTCGCACCCGACCGCATGGAACGCCTGGCCGGCCATCTCCCGGATGCGCGCCTCGACATCGGCGGAGAGCTCGGCCGGCACTTTTAGCGCCGCGCCGTCGGCGTCGATGTATTTGGCGTCATAGGTGTAGAAGCCGTGGCTCTCCGCCGGAACGATCTCGCCCGGACGCGACACGAACACGCCACCTTCCGTGTCTTCGAGAACGCTGCACTCGATCTCGCGGCCCCGGACGAATTCTTCCGCCAGCAGCTTCGCGTCATGCCGGAAGCCTTCGGCGACCGCCGCGTCATACTCGCGCTCGCTGGTCACCTTGCTGACGCCGACCGACGAGCCCTGCCGCGCCGGCTTGATGAACACCGGCAGTCCGAGCGCGCGCTCGACCTCGGCGAAATCCGGCACCGCGCCGCCACGGATCGTCACCGACCGGGCCACAGGCAGCCCCGCCTGTTTGAGCAGGCGCTTGGCGATATCCTTGTCGAGCGCGGCGGCCGAACCCATGACGCCGCATCCGGCCAGCGGCACGCGCGCCACCTCGGCCAATCCCTGCGCGGCGCCATCTTCGCCATGCAATCCGTGCAAGACCGGAAACAATATGTCGATCGCCGGCAGCTCGCGGGCTGCCCCGTCTGGCTCGAGGGCGATTGCGCGGCCCTGCCCACCCGGCACCAGGCAAACCTGCGCCCCGCTCGCAGGCTGCGCCAGTATGCCGTCGGCATAACTGCCCAGCAGCCACCGTCCGTCGCGGGCAACGAAGATCGGCACTGAGTCATACTTGGCAGGGTCCAGCGCACGCATGACATTGGTGGCGGACAAGATCGACACGTCATGTTCATCGGAGCGCCCGCCATAGAGCACGGCAATACGGCGCCTGTTCGAAGAAACTGTCACGAATATCCCCTCAATGATCGATGGCGGCGCGCGTGCGCTGCGCCTCGGAGGTAAGATCTATTTCTGGTGCGTATGTGGCGGCGCGTCGGTCGAAAAAAGATAAGCGAAAACCGCAAGACCGAGGCACACGAGGTAAAACAGGAACAGCGCTTCGTAGGCGATTGCCGGCGCGCCGGGCATGAACGCCGCGGTGACGATCGCGCCCGTGGCGAATTGCATGACGCCGACGCCGCCGATGGAGAAGAAGTTCATCAGGGTCACGCCGCGGCCGACGAGATGCGGCGGCAGGAAGGCGCGCGCATGCGCCATCAGCAGTCCGTAACTGCCGCCGAAGAGGCCGATCACGATCAGCGTCAGCGTGGTGATGGTCAGCGGACCGTCGACATTGAGCCAGAGATATCCGAGCGCCAGCACGCCGACCAGATTGCCACCCACGGCGACCCATTTGCGCGTGCGGAAAAATGTGTCGAGCGGGCCGTAGAGAAACGCGCCCGCCACCATCGACAGCGCCATGTAGAATGTGACCGTGCCGATCATGAGCACGTCGGCGCCATAGACGTCGGAGAGGTACGGGCCTGCCCACAGGCCGCGAATGCCCGCCGCCGGCGCGTAGTTCAACGCCGTCAGCGGCATGATCGCCCACAGCACCGGCATGCGAAGCAGTTCGAGATAGCCGGAAAAGCCGCTATTGCTGTTATCCTGGCTTTCGGGCGCGGCCGGGTCGCGCACCAGCGCGAGCAGGGCCAGCGCGACGATCAGCGTGATGACGCCCAGCCCCGCCATGACCGGACGCCAGCCGAAGGCCTCCGCGGCATTCGCCAGCGGTGCGGCGCCGATGACATTGCCCGCCGTGCCGAACGCGACTGTCCAGGATGCGAGGATGGCGAAGCGCGCCGCTGAGAAATTGCGAGCGTAGATGAAAAGGGACGCCATCAGCACCGGCGCGCAGCCGAGCCCGATCAGCGCCATCGCGGCGGTGACCATCCACGGCGCGGATGCTCCCGCGAAGACGAAGGCGCCGCCACCCCCGCCGAGCGCCAGCAGGAGCGCGGCCGTCCTCTTCGGGCCATAACGGTCGAGCGCGACGCCGATGCCGAATTGCGCCAGCGCGAACGTGACGAAGTAGGCGCCCGACGCCAGCGAGAGCTCGGCTTTCGTCGCGCCGAGCTCGGCGGTCAGCGCAGGCGTCAGCACCGCGAGAAACGAGCGGTAGAACTGCGAAAGAACATAGGCGATGCAGAGCGCCGCGATGCCCGCCATGCTGGAATCTCCGTGGCGGCGAACACCGCAGCGCCGCCCTAGCCTACGCACCTCCCGGAGGCAAATAAGCCAGCCTCAAACGAAAGGCGGCACAGACCATGTCTGCGCCGCCTCAAATTTCTTTGGAATGTCGACGATTTACGCGGCGCGAGCCGGACGCTTGCCGCCGAACCGGCGCTTCTTGTTGAACGGCCGGCGTTGCTGGTCGGACCGGCCAGGACCGTCGGACGTCCGCGCAGCACCCGGCATGCCGTGGAACTCCCCGGCGCGTGCCTCGTCCCGCGGCGTGCCCGCGTGCGGCTGATGGCGGCTCGGATTGCCGTGGCTCTTGTGCCCGAACGGCTTCGCGCCCTGCGGCTTCTGGTTACGGTTTCCGTTCCGGCCATGCTTCTGGCCGTTCGGCTTGCCGTGACGTGCACCTTCAGGCCGCGCTTCGCGGTCGGCGTGACGGACGGTGTTGGGATCTCGCGGCTCGCGCTGCGGGTCGGGCTCGCCCGTATGGTTCGCCGTGACCGGCAGCTTCATGCGGATGATCCGCTCGACGGCACGCAGCTTCGCATTCTCCGACGGGTCGCACAGCGTGATCGCGATACCGTCGGCGCCGTTGCGGCCGGTGCGGCCGATGCGATGGACATACGACTCCGCCTCGTCCGGCAGGTCGAAGTTCACGACATGGCTGATGCCCGGTACGTCGATGCCGCGCGCCGCGATATCGGTCGCCACCAGAATGCGCGTCTTGCCCTCGCGAAAACCATTCAGCGCGTTCTGGCGCGCATTCTGCGACTTGTTGCCGTGAATGACGCCGGCCGGAAAACCGTCGCGCTCGAGATCACGCGTGATGCGGTCTGCGCCATGCTTGGTGCGCGAGAAGATGATGACGGAGCGCATTGTCTCGTCGGCCAGCATCTTGGCCAGCACCTGGCGCTTCTGCTTGGTGCGCGCGATCACCACGCTCTGGTGGATTTCGGCCGCCGTCGTGCCCTGCGGCGCGACTTCGACGCGCACCGGGTCCTTCAGCAGGCCCTGTGCGAGCGCCTCGATCTCCGGCGGCATCGTCGCCGAGAAGAGCATCGTCTGCCGGTCCGGCGCGGTCGCTTTGGCGAGCCGGCGCACGTCGTTGATGAAGCCCATGTCGAGCATGCGGTCGGCCTCGTCGAGGACCAGCCACTTCGTGTCGGCCAGCGTCACGTCGTGCTCGCGCACGAGATCGGTCAGCCGGCCCGGCGTGGCGATCAGCACGTCGACGCCCGGCTGCAGTTTCTTCACCTGGGAGAAGCGCGACACGCCGCCCAGCACAAGTGCTGTCGACACATGCGCGCCCTTGGAGAGCTTGCGGAACGTCTCTTCGATCTGCACCGCCAGTTCGCGGGTCGGCACGAGCACCAGCGCGCGCGCCGTCTTCGGCTTGCGCTTGGTGCCGAGTGCGATGATCTTCGACAGGATCGGCAGCGCGAAAGCCGCGGTCTTGCCTGAACCGGTCTGCGCCACGCCGACCAGATCGCGGCCCTGGAGCAGCGGCGGGATCGCCTTCTCCTGGATCGGCTTGGTCTCGGTGTAGCCGACCGCGGCGGTCGCCTTGAGCGTCACGCCGTTTATGCCAAGTGCTTCAAAAGCGCTCGGCATGATATTGATTTGATTGTCCAATTTATTCTTCTTTCAGACGGCCGACGGCCGCAAAATATCGTCGCGGCGGGCGCACCTCGCCGAAACAGCATGTTTTGATGAACGACAAGGCGGCAGGCGAAGATCGCCCGCGCGGTTGCGCTGTCGTGCCCGGGAACTTCATGCCCTCGGGGCTTGTTCGCCCGATCGTTTGCCCAATGGGCTTGATCGAGAGAAACCGACGCAACCAGTCCAATTCAGGAAAGCCGGAAATCCGGCCCATGCGCCTTGGTAGCGCGCATATGGGCTGATTTGGCCGGAAAAGCAAGAAGATTATGCTGCGGTGCAGCAAATAGCGGTGCCACCGCGTGCTATCAGCACCTGCTAATATCATTAGAGCTTTAACGCGGTGTCCTTGCTCGCCTCGATCTTGCGGATTTACCTTGCGGCACCCACATGTGCGTTTTTGGAAACGGACTCATGACTTTAAAACAAAGACGCAAAGAATATGTCGAGACGATCAGGCGCTTGCAGGACGACATTGAACTTTTCCGGAATGGCGAAATCCGGATCGAATCCAAGGTGCGAGGCTCGAATGGTTGGCAAGATCGCAGCGAGGCAACAATCGCAACCTATGAGCATCAGGTCAGAATGCTGGAGCAGGTCATCGAAATGATCGATGAAAAGTTGGCCGGCGAGGAAGCAGGATGAGACCGGATATGACGGTTACTGGTTGGGCTACGCTCGGTATTCTCGACAATCAACGCGAGGAGCGGGTCGAATTCAAGATCAGTGGGACCAGCATCAGATTGTGGGGCCCAACACTTTTCTTAGGTGACGCTTTTGTTGCCAAAGGTGTTCGACTGGTGTTCGATGACAAGCAGGTCATGAACGGCGTAATCCAGTCGCATTTGCCGGACGGCATGGCCACCTTCGTTCAGCGATAGACGCCACCTACCTCGCCGCCTCGCCGAGCTCCGCCAGTTTCAGCACCGTGTTCCAGTTGCGCGCTGTGTTCGGCACGCCGATGCCCTTGTCGAATTTCTCTGCGAATTTTGACCGTCCAAAACCGTGCGGCGTGTGCAGATAGGCGATCGTGCCGATCACCTCGATCGCCTCGCCGTCGACGCAGAACTCCCGCAGCGCCTCGATCGCTTCCCGCTTCGGCTTGCCGTCGAGCCAGACCGCGTGAAGCTGATTGCCCGCTTTGAAATCCGGAAACGGATTCTGCTTGATCACCTTCTTCCATTCGGCCAGCGTCGGCGCGTAGATCGCCTTCTCGAAGCCGAACTCCTTCTTGCAGATCGCCGCGACTTTTTTCAGCATCTCGCCGCGCGAAACATCCGTCTTCAGATAGGCATTGCCGCTGGCGATATAGGTGCCGGCATTCTCGAAACCGGCTTTCGTCAGCGCCTCGCGCAACGGCTTGGTCGGCAGTTGCGTTGCGCCGCCGACGCCGCGGAAGAGCAGGATGTAAACTGTCACGCATCGCCTCCAGATTGGCCACGAAATTCAGGTCAGGGCCTGACGAAAATGATTGAGTTCGAAAACCGGAGCGGAGCGTACTTAAAGTACGTGAGCACCGGAAGCGGAGAACTCCGGCATTTGCAGGCGGTCCTCACCTGAATTTCATATGATGAACTCCGAGAGCACGTCGTCCTCTGTGATGTCGCGATAGGCCCATCCCGCCTTGCGGAAGCGCTCGGTCAAGGTTGCGAAATTCTTGCGGTCCTTCGTCTCGATGCCGATCAGCACGGAGCCGAAATTGCGCGCCGATTTTTTCAGGTACTCGAAGCGCGAAATGTCGTCTTCCGGCCCGAGCAGTTGCAGGAAGTCGCGCAGCGCGCCCGGCCGCTGCGGAAAACGGAAGACGAAGTACTTCTTCAGGCCCTCGAAGCGCAGCGCCCGCTCCTTCACGTCCGGCAGCCGTTCGAAGTCGAAATTGCTGCCCGACACGACGAGCACGATCGACTGGCCGCGTATCTCCTTCTTCGGAAAATCTTTCAGCGCATCGATCGCCAGCGCGCCAGCCGGCTCCAGCACGACGCCCTCGATGTTCAGCATCTCGATGATGGTCGCGCACACCCGGTTCTCCGGGATGAGATGCACGGCGTCCGCCGGAAAATCCTTGAGATGGCGGAAATTCTCGCGGCCGACCTCGGCTACCGCCGCGCCGTCGACAAAATTGTCGACCTTCTCCAGTTTGACGCGTTTACCCGCCGCGAGCGCCTGCTTGAGGCTCGGCGCGCCAGCCGGCTCGGCAAACACGAAACGCGGCTTGCGGTCCTGCTCGAGGAAGTAGCGCGTCACCCCGGCCGACAGCCCGCCGCCGCCAACCGGCAGCACGATCATATCGGGCGTGCGCCCGCCCGGAAACTGGTCTGCGATCTCGTAGCCGACGGTCGCCTGGCCTTCGATGATGTCCTTATGATCGAAGGGCGGCACCATGTGGCCGTGCCCGGCTGCGGCAAACTCGATCGCCGCGCGATAGCAATCGTCGAAGAAGTCGCCGATCAGCCTGATCTCGACGAAGCCGCCGCCGAAATGCCGCGTCTTGTCGATCTTCTGCTGTGGCGTCGTCACCGGCATGAAGACAACGCCTTGTCTGCCGAAATGCCGGCAGACGAAGGCAAACCCCTGCGCGTGGTTCCCGGCCGAAGCGCAGACGAACAGCTGCGCGGCGTTCTTCTCGGCCAATGCCTTGTGGAAGAAATTGAACGCCCCGCGAATCTTGTAGGAGCGCACCGGCGTCAGATCCTCACGCTTCAGGAAGATACGCGCGCCGGTCTTCTGCGACAGATAGAGGTTCTCCTGCAGCGGCGTTTCGGGAAACAGCGAGCGCATCCTTGTCGCCGCCTCGGAAACCCGCTCCGGAAAGCTTGTCATTTCACCGAATCCTTCCGCATCGTCCCACGGCTAACGCCTTCCGCTCTCTTGCATATTCGGCGCCATGAGGCCACTGTCCGCCAGCGCCGACCAGGAGGCTCGGCGCGCCAGTATGGACGGGGTTTTGTGAATAGAGCTGCGATACGCGCCGCGATCCACGTTTCGGCGATCTTTGCGATCTACCTCTCCGTCGCGATGCTCATTCCGGCAGCGGTCGATCTCTATGCCGGCCACGAGGACTGGCAGGTTTTCGCCTTTTCCGCCCTGTTCATGGGCGGGCTGGCCACCGCGGTCGCGCTGGCGACCCAGGGGCGCCCGCCGCCGGTCACGACCCGTTTCGGCTTCCTGCTGGTCAATCTGCTCTGGATAACCATGGCGCTGGCCGGCGCCGTTCCGTTTCTCGCATCGACCTTTGATCTCAGCATCGCGGACGCCTTTTTTGAGTCGGTCTCCGGCATCACGACGACGGGGTCGACCGTCATCTCGGGCCTCGACACCGCGCCGCCCGGCCTGCTGCTCTGGCGCTCGCTGCTCTCCTTCATGGGCGGTCTCGGCGTCATCGCGCTCGGCCTCTTCCTGCTGCCGTTTTTGAACATCGGCGGCATCTCCTATTTCAAGATCGAATCCTCCGACATCGAAGATCGTCCCTTCGAGCGCTTCCGCACTTTTACGCTGAGCCTGATCGGCATCTACACGGTGCTGGTCACCGCTTGCGCGGTCGCCTATGCCGCCGCCGGCATGGAAGCCTTCCACGCCATCAACCACGCCATGACCACGGTCGCCACCGGCGGCTTCTCCACCCACGACACCTCCTTCGTCCGTTACGCCGATAACCCGGCGATCCTGTGGATCGGCGTCGTCTTCATGTTCATCGGCTCGCTGCCGTTTTCGATCACCATCCTGTTCCTGGTGCGCGGCCGCCTGGATTCGCTTCGCGATCCGCAGATCCGCGTCTTCGCCGGCTATTGCATCGTCTTCGCGGTGTCGGTCGGCATCTATCTCAACGTGAAGCTCGACATGCCGCTTTTCGAGGCGCTGACGCACTCGACCTTCAACCTGATGTCGATCATCACGACTACTGGCCTCGCCAGCGACGACTACACGCTCTGGGGACCGTTCGCGGTCGCCTGCATCTTCGTCGCCACCTTCCTCGGTGGTTGCTCCGGCTCGACCACCGGCGCGATCAAGGCCTACCGCTTCCTGATCCTGTTCGAGCTGGTGATGAACGGTCTGCGCCGCCTGATCTATCCGAGCACGGTTCTGCCTGTGCGTTACGGCGACCGCACCGTCGACGACGACATGCAGCGTGCGGTCGTTCTCTTCATCGCATCGTTCTTCGTTCTGTGGGCGATCGGCACGATCCTGCTCGGCGCGACCGGGCTCGATCTCGTCACCGCCACTACCGGCGCGCTCACCTCCATCACCAATGTCGGCCCCGGTCTCGGCCCGACCATCGGCCCGGTCGGCAATTTCTCCTCGCTGCCCGATTCGGCCAAGTGGATCTGCGCCATCCTGATGCTGCTCGGCCGTCTGGAAATTCTGGCTGTTCTGGTGGTCTTCACGCCGACATTCTGGGGTCGCTGAAAAATGCCTGTATCGTCCGTTGCCCTGAAGAAGGTTTTGCTGCCCAAATTCGGCGAGCCGACGGTGATGCCGGGCCTCCCGCGCGCGCTGTTCGAGCAACGCATCGAGGCGCTCATTGTGCTCGGCAGGAAAGCCGGCATCGACGCCTTCGCGATCTATGGCGACCGCGAGCACTCGGCCAACATCGCCTTCCTCTCCGGATACGACCCGCGCTTCGAGGAAGCGCTGCTCGTCCTCCTGCCCGATAAGACGCCAAAGCTGCTGGTCGGCAATGAAGGCTGGGGCTACGCCGAAATCGTCGCCGGTCCGTATGAGCGCGTGCTCTACCAGACCTTCTCGCTGCCCTCGCAACCGCGCGACAAATCCCCTGCCCTTGCCGACATCCTCGCCGATTGCGGATTGAAGTCCGGTCAGACGATCGGCGCCATCGGCTGGAAACCCATCGGCGCCGGCGATCACGGTTTCGACCAGACAGCGCTCGACCTTCCCTCCTTCGTCGCCGACACGCTGCGCAAGCTCGCTGGTCCGTCGGGTAAGGTCGTCAACGCTGCCGATCTCCTCATGAACCCAGCCGACGGCCTGCGCGCGATCAACACCGTCGATCAGCTCGCCGCCTTCGAATTCGCGTCAACCTTCACGTCCCAGGGCATCCGCAACGTCGTGGAGAACATCGAGCCAGGCATGACCGAGCTTGCCGGCGCGCGGCTGATGGGCATGAACGGTCTGCCGCAGAGCGCACATCCGATGCTCACCTCCGGCAAGCGCGCCTTCTACGGCCTGCCGAGCCCCAGCCTCGATGTCATCCGGCGCGGCGATCCCATCACCTGCGCTTATGGTGTGCACGGCGCGCTGACTTGTCGTGCTGGCTTCCTCGTCGAAAGTGCGGCCGAGCTTCCCGAGAGCATCCGCGACTATGTCGAAAAGCTCGTCGCGCCATATTTCTCCGCGGTGGTCGACTGGTACGAGACGATCGGCCTTGGCGTTTCCGGCGGCACGCTGTGGAAGGCCGTGCACGACCGCATCGGCGCGCCTTTCTTCGGCGTCGGCCTCAATCCCGGCCATCTGATCCATCTCGATGAGTGGATGCACTCGCCGGTCTTTTCCGGTTCGGACATTCCGATGCAGTCCGGCATGGCGATCCAGGTCGACGTCATTCCGGCAACCGGCACGCCCTATTTCACCACCAACATCGAGGACGGCATCGCGCTGGCCAATGAAGCGCTTCGCGAAGAGTTTGCTACGGCTTATCCCGAAGCCTGGGCGCGCATCGAGGCTCGCCGTGCCTTCATGACCGATGTGCTCGGCATTCGCCTCAAGCCCGAGGTCCTGCCCTTCTCCAACCTCGCAGCCTTCCTGCCGCCTTTCTGGCTGGCGCGGAACCAGGCGATGGTCGTTACGGGACACCAACAGTAAACCCTGGCTCGACGGGTCTTCTGGACCGTCGCTGCCGAAACCGCTAAGCGGTCATCGAGCGGCTGCTTGCCGCCGGGTTGGTGCATGGTTCGTCGTCTGCTTGTATGTGTAATGATCGCGGCGCCGCTTCTCGCGGCGGGCTGCGCAAGCGCGCCCGAAACACTCCTTCCGGCGCCGGCCGTCGTGGCTTCGGTGCCCGGCGCCAGCCAGCATTCGATCTTCATCGCCACCACGCGCGAGCCGGAAAACGGCTCGTTCGGACCGAAACGCTCCCATGTCGTCGCCCACGGCCGCATCGACATGTCGGTGCCGCCCGGCCACCAGATCGGCAGGATCGAGCGTGCGTCGCGCGGCCTGCCAAATCCCGAGAAGGATTTCGCCTCGACCGGCTTCGCCAGCTACACGGACGCAGCCCTTTTCTCGGCGGCGGTTTCAGCCGACACGAAGGCGCGCGGCGGCCGCGTGCTGGTCTTCGTCCATGGCTATCACAACACCTTCGACGCCGCCGTCTACCGCACCACGCAGCTCGTCGCCGATTCAGGCTATGCCGGCACGCCCATCCTGTTTTCCTGGCCCTCGGCCGGACGGACGCTCGATTACGTCTATGACAACAACAGCGCCACCGCGAGCCGCACCGCTTTGGAAGAAACGCTCCGCCTCGTCGCGAAATCGGGAGCGACGCGCGTCGACATCATCGGCCACTCGATGGGCGCCTGGGTGACGATGGAAGCGCTGCGGCAGCTCGCCATCGCCGGTGACCGCGATCTCGGCGGCAAGCTGGGCGACGTCGTGCTCGCCTCGCCTGACATCGATATCGATGTCTTCAAGAGCCAGATGCGCCATTACGGTCAGCCGAAGCACCCGTTCTTCGTCATGGTCTCGCGTGACGATCGTGCACTCGCCGTATCGCGCTTCATCGCTGGCGACCGCTCGCGCGTCGGCGATTTTGCCCACGATGCCGAGCTCGCCTCGCTCGGCGTCAACGTGATGGACGTCACCGGTTCGGAGAGCGGCGATCCGTTCAACCATGCCAGGTTCGCCGACAATCCGGT
>DATJTE010000008.1:0-3317 GCA_035503715.1 Rhizobiaceae bacterium
GATCCCGAACAGAACAACACCGTCACCATCCTCAACCGCAGCCCCGAATTCTCCCGCGCCAAGCAGGGCAATATCGACCTGATCGTCGAAGCCGGACGTACGGGCCGGATCAACGTGATGTGCGAGACGACGCCGCTCAAGGTGACGCCGGGTTGGCTCTATCTCGAGACGCGCGACGGCGAGCAGAAGATCAAGTGCGACCGCATCATCGCGCGCATGGGCACCTCGCCGCCGCGCAAGTTCGTCGAGGATTGCGGCATCCAGTTTTCGAGCGAGGACAAGGACGCCTATCCGGCGCTGTCGCCGCAATTTGAGAGCTCGGTTCCGGGCATCTACGTGATCGGCGCGCTGGCCGGTTACCCGCTGATCAAGCACTGCATGAACCAAGGCTATGACGCCATCGAGTTCATCAACGGCAATGTCGATCTGAAGCCCGCCGACGAGCCGATCCTGGAGCAGAAGTTCGCGGCGCTGCCGGGCGCCCGCAGCGTCACCGAATGGCTCGCCTTCCTGCGCCGCCGCGTCTCGATCCTCAACGATCTGTCGATGCTGCAGATGCGCGAATTCCTGCTCGATTCCGAGCCGCGTGCCTATCGCGCCGGCGATGTCGTGTTCGAGCGCAACGAGCCGGGTGCCTCGCTGTTCGCGATCGCCGACGGATCGCTGGCGGTCGAGATCGACCCGAACGATCCGTCCAAGACCGTGTCGATCGGCCAGGGCTCGATCGTCGGCGAGGTCGGGCTGATTTCGGGCCGCAAGCGCGGCGCCACCGTGCGCACCGCGCAGGGCGCGATCGTCGTGGAAATTCCGCGCACCGCGTCGCTGAAGCTGATCGCGACCAACAACGCCGCCAAGCGCGAGATCACCCGCATCGCGACCGAGCGGCAGCTTCTCCAGATGTTCGGCGGCGTCACGCCGGACGATCTCAAGGAAGTGCTCGACACCGTCGAGATCAAGGAAATCCGGGCCGGCCAGACGATCATCAACGAGGGCGACGAGGGCTATGACGTCTTCGTCATCCGCCAGGGATCGATGGTCGTCGAGAAGTCGATCGGCGGCAAGCCGGTCTTCCTCTCTTATCTGCCCGCCGGCTCCTATGTCGGCGAGATGGCGCTGATCGACGGCGGACGTCGCACCGCGACCGTGCGCGCCGCGATCAAGTCGGAAGTCATCAAACTGGACGGCGAGGCGTTCCGCCGCCTGCTCCAGCGCAAGCCTGAGCTGCTCGGCCGCTTCAAGGAAGACATGTCGGCGCGCCAGCAGACCAACAGCTTCATCGAGGCGAAGAAGCAGAGCTTCGGCGGCGCGGTGGACATGTATTCGTCGGTCGCTGGCTTCCTGGTCGAGAACGGCATCGGCGAAGCGACCGACGTGCTGCTGATCGACGAGAAGCTCTGCATCGGCTGCGACAATTGCGAGCGCGCCTGCGCCGACAGCCATGAAGGCCTGTCGCGGCTCAACCGCGAGGCCGGGCGCACCTATGCGCATCTCCACGTGCCGACCTCGTGCCGGCATTGCGAGCATCCGCATTGCATGGCCGATTGCCCGCCCAACGCCCTCAACCGGGGGCCGGACGGCGAGGTGTATATCAACGATACGTGCATCGGCTGCGGCAATTGCCAGCGCAATTGCCCGTATGGCGTCATTCGCATGGCGAAGCCGCCGCCCAAGAAGCCTGGCCTCCTGTCGTGGCTGTTTTTCGGCAAGGGGCCCGGGCCTGGCGAGCCCGACAAAAAGTGGACCGATGGCAAGGTGAGTTCGGAGACTCCGAAAAAGGCCATCAAGTGTGATATGTGCTCTGGAATACAGGGGGGACCGGCCTGCGTGCGGGCTTGTCCGACAGGAGCGGCAATTCGCGTTTCGCCGGAGGAATTCCTCACCGTGGCGCGGATGGGACAAGGGAGCTGACCAGGGGTGGCAAGCAGGGCAAGCAGGGGGTTTGAACGGTCGGACCTGGGAGACGGGACAGCTCATGAGAGCTTCCTGCGCTACCGTCGGTTCCGCTGGTTCAAGATCGGCGCGATTCTGTCGCTCCTCACGATCATCATCTACGGCATCGTCGACGTGCAGCCGCGCCACAATGGCGGCAGCTGGCTCGGCTATACCTTGGGGACGATCGGCGCGCTGCTGATCCTGTGGCTGTCGCTGCTCGGCATCCGCAAGCGTGCGATGACGCGCGGCCGCTGGTCGCTGAAGGCCTGGACCTCAGCCCACGTCTATCTCGGCCTCGCCCTGATCATCATCGGCACGCTCCACACCGGCTTCCAGTTCGGCTGGAACGTCCACACGCTCGCTTATGCGTTGATGATGCTGGTCATCGTCTCCGGCATTTACGGCATCTCCGTCTACGGCCTGCTGCCGCAGGGCCTGTCGGACAGCCGCTCAGAGATGACCGGGCCGCAGATGATCGAGGCGGTGAACAGCCTCGACAAGCAGCTCCAGATTTCCGCCCAGCCCTTGTCGGACGAAGACAGCGCGATCGTGCTGGGTTCGCTCGGCGAGGATCCGTTCGGGGGAGGGGCATGGCGCCGGCTGTCCGGCAGCTATCCCAAATGCGGCAATCGCGACGCGCTCGCCCACATGCGGGGCCGGGTCGAGCAATTGTCGGGCAAGCAGCAGGTGGCGGCCGAGCAGGTCGTCCAGTTGCTGGAGCGCAAGGCGGCCGCCTTGTCGCGTCTCAGGGGCTACATCCAGCGTCGGGCCTTGCTCGAAATCTGGTTGTTCATCCACATTCCGTTGACGTTCGTGCTGATCGCCGCGCTGGTCGCGCACATCATCAGCGTCTTCTTCTACTGGTAGGGGGTTAGAAGAAATGGCGTTCCTGCTGCGGAACATCAGCTTAAGCGCTGACGGGCGCGAGATCGTGAGAACGTCACGTGTGCGTGACGACCTCCTCAAGATCGGCCGCGATCCGGATTGCGACATCCGCCTCAACGACCTTGCGGTCGCGCTGCATCATGCGACGCTGGAGCAGATTTCCTCCAGCACGATCGGCGTGTCGGCGGAAGCCGGCCTGACGGTCGAGATTGACGGCGCGACGACCCAGTTCGGCCAGATCAACCTCACCACCGGCGGCACGATCAAGGTCGGGCCGTTCCTGGTCCGGGTGCTCGCGGTCGAGATGGGGTCCGACGATGTCGCGATCGACGTCGCGCGTGCCGACACCGAAGAAGCGGAAGAGAAGTTCGACACGCGCCGCTTCGCGCTCGCCACGGTCATGCCGGGCAAGCGCGCTGTCGCCTGGACGCTCGGCATCCTCGTGCTCGGCATCTTCCTCGCCTGGCCGATCTTCTCCTTCTACCAGCAGCGCGGCCAGA
>DATJTE010000009.1:0-24785 GCA_035503715.1 Rhizobiaceae bacterium
GCCGAAGATCTGCCCGAAGAGGATTCCGCCTAGCGCTCCGGCTCTAGCGGCTTCGGCCGGTTCACCAGCGTGACCAGCACGAAGGAGATGATCATCAGGAGATACCACGCGCCGAGCTTCTGGATCGACACCGGTGTCCAGCTTTCGCCCTGGCTGGGATAGATCCAGGCACGCGACCATGTGCCGATGTTTTCGGCGAACCAGATGAACAGCGCGACGAGCAGGAAACCTAAAAGCAGCGGCATGCGGTGGCGGAAGCGGAAGACGCGGTAGTGCACCACGGTTCTCAGAAACAGGATGGCCGTCGCAGCGAACAGCGGGTAACGAATGTCCCAGGTGAAATGGTGCGCGAAGAAGTTCGCGTAGATCGCGGCCGCGAGCACGACGGTCGTCCATAGCGGCGGGTAGCTCGTGTAGCGCATGTCGAAGATGCGGCTGATGCGCGCGAGGTAGGAGCCGACGGAGGCGTACATGAAGCCGGAGAACAACGGCACGCCGGCGATGCGGAAGAAGCTTTCTTCGGGATAAATCCACGAGCCGGCGGAAGTCTTGAAGATCTCCATCGCCGTGCCGACGATGTGGAAGATCAGAATGACCTTCGCTTCCGCCGGCGTTTCCAGTTTCGCGGCAAGCATGCCGAGCTGGATCGCCAGAGCGGCGAGAAACAGGAAATCGTAGCGCGTCAGCGCCAGGCATTCGGGCCACAGAAATTTCGTGGCGATGATCAGCCCCAGCATGGCGCCGCCGAACAGGCAGGCCCAGGCCTGCTTCAGGCCGAACACCAGGAATTCGACGGCAGCACCCGACAGGCCGTGCGCGGGGAGGCGGTCGAGCAGCCCATGCGCGACTGTGTCGATCCGCGCTTCGACCGAGGTAAAGCGGCTCAAGCGGCCTGCGCCTCGACGATCGTGTCGAGGAAGCCGGCGAGGTCGTCGGTGACGAAGTCGACGTCGTCCTCATTGGAGACGTCCCGCTCCCAGATTTCCGAGAAGGTCGGCTCGAAATTATGCGGCACGACGAGAACAGTGGTCATGCCGAGCGCCTTCGGCGCTGCGAGGTTGCGCGCCAGATCTTCGAACATGACGGCGTTCGACCCTGACACTTTGTAGAGCGAGACGAATTTTTCATAGGTCTCGCGCGCCGGTTTTGGCGTCAGGTCTGCCGCGACGATGTCGAAGATGTCGTCGAAATGATCGAGGATGCCAAGCTGGCGCGCGGCGCGCTCGGCGTGGCCGCGGTCGCCATTGGTGAAGATGAACTTGCGGCCGGGAAGCGCCCGGATCGCGCGGCCGAGATCGGGATCCGGCTCCAGCCAGGTGTAGTCGATGTCGTGGACTTTCCTCAGAAAGTCATCGGGATCGATGCCGTGCAGCTTCATCAGCCCGGACAGCGTCGTTCCGTATTCGAGATACATCTCTTTCTGCAGCTTTCGTGCTTCTTCCTTCGACAGCGAGAGCAGCTCGGCCACGTAGGCCGTCATCTTCACGTCGATCTGCGCGAACAGGTTCGAGTGGTGTGGATAAAGCGTATTATCGAGGTCGAACACCCAGTCCGTGACATGGGCGAAGCGCTTCGGGTCGGGCTTTTCAGTCATTGCGGCTCTGTGAGATTCCTGCCTGAAAAGCCACGCGACCGTGGCGAAATCATGCGGTGGTTCAAATTTTAGAGACCCCCGAAAGAGGACTTTCAGCCGTTCCTGTCAATCTTGGTACGAGGGGACGTGTGTATGATTCGCAGCATTGTTCTGAAGGCCGGCCTGGTTTCGATGGCAGCGATGATGGCATCGCTCGCGATCGTGGCTACGATCGTGCCGCTTCTGGGCGGGGTCGTTGATGGCAATGCCTGGCTGATGAGTGCGCTCTGCCCGCTGCTGATCGCCTTTCCCGCGAGTGCGCACACCTTCTGGCAGAACGACAGGCTGCGCCGGGCTCATCGCGAGCTCGCCCGCACGCATGCCGAGCTCGCGGCCGCGCATCGCCGGCTCGCGGAAAAAGCGGCGCGCGACGACATGACCGGCATGCTGAACCGCGAAAGCTTCTTTGCAGCACTCGACCAGTCACGCCGCAAGACGGACCGCGGCGCGCTGCTTCTGGTCGATGCCGATCATTTCAAGCGGATCAACGACAATTGGGGCCACCTGGTCGGCGACGATGCGCTGCTGGCCATCGCGGCAGCAATCGGCCGCGGCGTTCGGACCGGCGACGTGCTTGGCCGCATCGGCGGCGAAGAGTTCGGCGTGTTCCTCATCGGCGCTTCTGAACGCGAGGCGTTGCGGGTTGCCGAGCGCATCCGCCGCGAAGTCGAGACGATCCGCTTCCGGGCAACCGGCGAGCGCGACGTACCCTTGACCGTCAGCGTCGGCGGGACGATCTGTACGACTGAAGCGTCCGTTTCCAACCTGATGCGCGCGGCCGACCAGCGGCTCTATGCGGCAAAGCGCGGCGGCCGCAATCGCGTGGTGCTGGACGATGCGCTGCCCCCTGCGGCCGCATCAGCCGCCGCCTGACCCAGGCACAACGCTTTCCGCCAATCGCGCATTGCGCGCCATGAACGCAATGGTCTAAAGCCGCTCGGCTTTCGATCGAGCAGTGCGCATGGAACTCTGGATACCGATAACGATCGCCGCCGCCTTCCTACAGAATGTCAGGTCGGCGATGCAGAAGCATCTGAAAGGCGTGATGGGCACGACCGGCGCGACCTTCGTGCGCTTCGGTTTCGGCTTTCCCTTCGCGCTCCTGTTCCTCGCCATGCTCCGTTATGGAGCGGGCTATCCGTTCCCGTCGCTCAACGCCGAATTTTTCGCGTGGGCGGTGGTCGGTGGTCTCGGCCAGATCGCCGCGACGTTTCTGCTGATCCATCTCTTTTCGTTCCGCAACTTCGCGGTCGGCACCGCCTATTCGCGTACCGAGCCGGCGCAGGCCGCGCTGTTCGGGCTGATCTTCCTCAGTGAAACGCTGACGCTCGGCGTGCTGAGCGCAATCGCCATCAGTGTCGTCGGGGTCATGCTGATCTCGGTCGCCCATATGGAGGTGGGCTGGAAGACGCTGGTCACGTCGGTGTTCGGGCGCAATGCGCTGATCGGCCTCGCGTCCGGCACGCTGTTCGGCATTTCCGCCGTCGCCTATCGCGCGGCGTCGCTGGCGCTCGGCGGTCCGAATTTCATGATGCAGGCGGCGGTGACGCTGTCCTGGGTGATTGTCTTCCAGACGATCATCATGCTGGCCTGGATGCTATGGAAGGACCCCGGGCAGCTGCGCGCGATCGGCAAGGCGTGGAAGCCGTCGCTGATCGTCGGCCTGGCCGGCGCCTCGGCCTCCTTCGGCTGGTTCATGGCGATGACGCTGCAGCAGGCGGCGATCGTCAAATCGCTTGCCCAGATCGAGATGCTGTTCACCTTCGCGTCGACGGTGTTCGTCTTTCGCGAGAAGATCAACCGGCTGGAGGTGGCCGGCTGCATCCTTATCGTGTTCGGCATTCTGGTGCTTCTGGTTGTGCGGTAATCCGCAAGACATCCTAAAGATTTGCTCTCAATAATCGCGCGCCATTACAGGGCACGTAATTGGCGTGGTCGCATACAATGTTTGAGGAATACATTCGGGAGCCGGTGAAAACTCCGGCGATTGAACGGCGTGTTTCACGCCGGCATGTGATGCAATCGCTGCTCGGTGTTTCCGCGGCGGCGATCCTGACGAAATACATTCCAACGGAAACGCGCAACGGCCTCGTCGAGATTAATGGCTGGATCCTGAAACGGAGCGACCTGGCGTGATCTTCTCGAGTTTTGGCGCGTATCGCGATTCCGGCTTCACGCCGAAAGTCATGATCATGGGCTCCGGGCCTGCGGGCATCACGGTGGCAATGAAGCTCGACGCCGCCGGAATTCCCGTTGTCATCTTCGAAGCCGGCTCCGACGACTGGACCGAAGAGTCCCAGGATTTCTACAAGGGCAGCACGGTCGGCGATCCGTATTTCGATCTCGACATCACCCGGCTGCGCTATTTCGGCGGCTCGTCCAACCATTGGGCGGGCTGGTGCCGGGTCATGGACAAGCACGATTTCGCGGCAAAGCCGTGGGTGCCCGACACAGGCTGGCCGATCGGCCGGGAAGACATCGACCCTTATCTGGGCGAGGTACACGACATTCTCGACCTGGAAGATTTTCGCCCCGACCTGCCGATCTCCGGTCAGATTCGCTGGGTGCAACTGATCAAGAGCCCGGCTGTGCGGTTCGGCGAGAAGTTCCGCGGCCAGATCGAGACAAGCACGAATGTCGCGCTGGTGCTCAACACCTATGTCACCGAGTTGGCCGGCGACGGCCGCAAGGTGACCAGCGCAAAGGTCTGGTCGGAGGGCCGCGAGCAGGGCACCGTTACCGCCGACTTCTATGTTCCGTGCACGGGCGGCCTGGAGAATTCGCGGCTGCTCCTGTGGTCGAACGAGCGCAGCAATGGCGGCGTCGTCCCGCACGCCGCAGCACTCGGCCGTTACTGGATGGAACATCCGCAATTCGAGGGCGGCAATGTCATCCTGACCCGGTATGACGAGTTCGAAGTCGACGCGGTGCATGAGGCGTTCTTCTCACCCTCGCCAGAAGCGATGGCAGAGCGCCGCATCATGAATTTGGGCATTCGCCTGATCGAGGCCCCTTACGATTACGGCAAGCAGATCATTGCCGACCTCGCCTGCGTCGCGCCTGACATGGCCGAGTGGGCCGCCGGCATGATGGGGCTCAATCTTCGCTGCGCCGCCAAGCTCTATGTCGGCTGGGAGCAGGCGCCGCTTGCGACCAACCGCGTCACGCTTTCGCTTCTCGATCGCGACCACGCGAATGTGCCCCGCGCCGAGCTGCACTGGAAAAAATCCGAGCAGGAGCGCCGTACGCTGCTTGAGGGTTTACGGCTGTTCGGTGAAACCTTTGCCGAAATCGATTTCGGCCGGGTTCGCATCGCCGACTGGATTTTGAACGGCGAAGACTATCCGGCCGATCAGGAGCTTGCCGGTCACCACCATATGGGCGGTACCCGCATGGGCGATGACGTCGAAAAGAGCGTCGTCGACCGCAACTGCAAGGTCCACGGCATGGACAATCTTTATGTCGGCGGCTCGTCAGTCTTTGCGACGTCAGGGCAATGCAACCCGACGACCACTCTTGTGGCGCTGGCGGCGCGTCTCGGTGACCAGCTGAGCAAAGTGGCGGCCTGAGCCTACACGGTCGCCGGATCGAGCGCCGGTCTGTCCTTCCATTCGCGCGCGATGCCGACCAGATCCGCTTTGCTGAAGGTCGCACGCAGCGCGTCGAAGGACGGCAGCACGAAATAGGCGCGCTGGAATTTGTCGATCTCGTAGCCGGTGCGCATCACCGTTTCGAGATCGAAGGGCACATGGTGCGCGTCCTTGCTCCCGATGGCAAACTGCAGCTCCGTGAAGGATGACATCAGCCCGGCGCCGAACGCTTTTACCGGCTCGCCAGGACCCTGCATCAGGCCGTATTCGGCGGTGTACCAGTAGAGCCGCGTGATCATCTCGTCGCCGCCGGCGTCGATCACGGACTGCGCGCGCTCGCCGTAATTCTGCATGAAGTCCGCGAACTCAGGCTGCGTCAGGATCGGCACATGGCCGAAGAAGTCGTGGAACATGTCCGGCTCGACGATGTAGTCGAGTTCTTCGCGGGTGCGCAGCCAGTTGGTCACCGGAAAGCGGCGGTTGGCGAGGTGATCGAAAAAGGGCGCAGCAGGGATCAGCCCCGGCACCGCGACAATCTCCCAACCGGTCATCTTTCCAAGCTTTTCGCTGACCTGGTCGAAATCCGGAATGCGGTCGACGAGGCCGAGCGCCTTGACGCCGTCGAGATAGGAGCGGTGGGCGAGCTTTTCCGTGAGCTTCGTTTGACGGTCGGACAGCGTGCGCCACACGGCCTGTTCCGCATCGCTGTAGTCGTAGTCCTGCTCGACGGTGAAATCCGACCGGCAGACGGAATAGTCACCGCGCAAGCCGCGATCGGCACACTCTTTTGCGTAGTCCTGGACGCTGATTTCCATGGCCGTTCCTCCAAAAAGGGCGCGAAGCCCATCGTGAGGAGAAGATAGCGCCGTCGAGCGAGGGTTTATCACTCAAATGGTCGAAGTTGGCGCAGGAATGAGGTAAGATCACTCAATCCACGGTATTTTGGAGCGAAGATCGCCGCGATGTTTGACGAACACGAGATCAAAATGCTGGAGATTCTCCAGCGCGACGGGCGCAAGCCGGTGTCCGAACTGGCGCAGGAGATCGGCTTGTCGGCGACGCCCTGCGCGCGCCGGTTCGATGCCTTGCAGGAATCGGGCGTTATCGCCGGTTTTCAGGCGGTGATCGGCCGCCGCGCGGTCGGGCTGACGGTCGAGGTGTTCATCCAGGTGCGGCTGACCAGTCACAGCGACGAGTCGCCCGAGCGTTTCATCGAGGCGGTTCAGCGTATGGATGAGGTGTCGGCGTGTTGGACGATGACTGGCGACCACGACTTCCTGCTGCACGTCATGGTGCCGTCGGTTGACGATCTCAACGCCTTCGTCATGCACCGGCTTATGCGGCTGAAAGGGGTTCGCGACGTACACACGCAGCTCGTGCTGCAGAACATCAAGGGACCTGGGCGCACGCCGCTCGCGCATTTGCGGAAATAGCCGCAGCCGATTGACGCTTCGGCGTCGATTCCGAACAATGACTGCCAAGGAGACAATCACAATGATGACGGGACCGCTCTGCCGCGCCGCGCGCGCACTGATCGAGATCGACCTGCCGGCGCTGGCCACTATCTGCGGGCTCGATGCCGAGCTGATCGATGCCTATGAGCGCAAGCTTGCGCAGCCGGACAAGGAGACGCTGAAGCGGCTGAAGTCCGTGCTCGAGGATCTGGGCGCGAGTTTCATTCCCGAAGATACGCGCGGCGTCGGCGTGCGGCTGAAGTTCACCGAGTCCGAGCGCAAGCGGCTTCAGGTGCTGGAGGGCGAGGGCGGCATCGTGCGGGCGGACGACGTCCCCTGAGAGCTGGGCCGCCGTCCCGAGTCCGCGCGATGTCAGCCCCCGCGGCGGACTACTTCACGACGATCGCGACAGTACCCGACTGGAAGCGCTTCACTTCCGATCCCGCCTTGATGCCCGTGCCGTTGACGGCGCGGGTCGGAACGCGTTTGCCGCAATCCTTGCTGGTGCGGCTCGACAGACCGCCGTCTGAGTACCGGACGATTTCCGACCGAGGCAGCCGGCTCTGGATGGCGGCGAAGCTCGGGGCAGGCGCGCTGCAGCTATCGCCGCGATAGGCCGTGATATGCGCGGTCTGGCCGACCGCCAGATTTCGCGTAACGTCTGCGCTTCCCGCGCTGACGCAACCAGTCAGGGCAAGTGCTGCCATCGCCGCAAACGGCAGTTGTACGTTCTTCATGTCAGTTTCCGTTCTTTGCCTGATGTCTCGAATGATGCGACACGTCGGCCAACCGTCGTGCCGCACACGCGCATCAAACGGCTGGCGGCCTACGAAAGCCTAGGGAAATTGGAGGTAACTTCAGGAAAAGTCGGAAAAAACCGGGCGCAAGAGAGTTTCGATCCCCGGCAATTTTCCTTAAGTTTCCGCCCATGCCGTCACGAGGGCACGGGTAAGGTGAAAACGACGGAATGGAATCGATACGACAGATGGCACCTGTTGTTCGACGCGCTTTGCCGGGCGCAGGGCCATCAGCAAAATGCCGTGCTGGCGAGTGAGCTGTGCGCACGTTTTTCCAGGAACAGCCGGGCGGATTTCGACGCCGCGAAAAAGCAGTTGCGCAACTGGCGATCGGGACAGCGCCTGCCGCTCAAGCGCAACGTTGCTGTGCTCGGACAATTGCTGGCAATCGACACCGATCCCGATCTCGAACGCCACTGGCAGGCGCTCTACCGCCAGGCTCAACAGCGGCGTGGCGCAGGCTCATCATCCGACGCCCGTGAAGCTGCTGCCGCGCCGCGGCGTGCCGAATCGACGCTCTCACGCAGGGTAATGCTCGCGGGGGCGATGCTGTTGGGTGGTGTGGGTCTGGCGCTCTCGCCGGTTTCCAGTGAGCTTCGGGCGGTCCCGAGCGAGCTTCCCATCGTCAACTTCGAGGGCAGCGTGCGCGTCCCGCTCGGTGCGACTGTGCTGATTCACGGCCACCCCGGAAAATGCGACGGGCAGCCGCCCGAATGGGATGAATTTGCCGGAGAAATCCCCACCACCCAACTTGGCGCCTTCTCCGATGGCGGGCTCGCGCGGAAAGTGGTGAGGCGTTGCACGAGCGAGAGGGTCGTGCGGGGGATCAGATTCACGGGCACCAATGTGGGCACGGACGGCATCAGGCTGTTCGGCGACTACATCCGCATCAATGTCGTATCCGCGCTATAGCTTGATTTGAGAAAGGTGATTGCATGACTGACAGCCAATTTGCGGACATCGGCAGATGGAACGTGTTGTTCGATCAGATTTGCGAACGGGCAGGCTTCGTCGACAATGCCTCGATCGCAAGCCGTTTCTGCGAACTGGCGAACAATGGCAGCGGCCAGCGCGATTTCGAGACGACGCTGCGCAACCTCAACAACTGGCGTTCGGGACGCCATATACCGAGGTTGCGGAGCCTGCGGATACTCGAACAGCTTCTCAAGCTGGACGAAGATCCCGTGCTGTCGGCACAGTGGCTCGCGCTTTACAGACAGGCGGGCGAAGCGGAGGAGAACGACGAGGCCGTTGCGCCAAAAACCGGCTCGACCTCGGGCATCGCGCGCAATGACACCACTCGCGGCGGACTGCCCGCATGGCTTCATTGGCAACCTGTCGCGGCCGGCATGATGTTTTTCGGGCTGGGGCTCGGCAGCGGCGTGATGCTTGCATCGGACTGGCGGCCGTGGGGCGGACCGGCCGATCACGCACCGCTTATCGCCTACACGCCCGAAGTTGAGATGACGGTCGGGGAAAGTCGCGTGATACATGCCGAGCGCGGCGACTGCGGCAAACTGCCGAGAGATTGGCCCGACGTTGCCGGAAATTTGCCGGCTGCTCAGACCGGCGTGTTTTCCGACGGCGGCCTGGCGCGCCGCAACAGCAAGTTCTGCGGTGGAGCGACGCCGGCGCGCGCCATCGTGTTCACCGCGCAGCGCCCCGGCGTGGAGGAATTCCTGATCGAGGGCGACTTCTTCAAAGTCACGGTGGCGAAAGCCGAGACGGCGCCGGAAACGTAGGCCGCAGAAACGGTCGCGGATCGGGGAAAGCGCCTTTACGGTACGATCAGCGTGCCGGCGCCATGTTCGGTGAAGAGTTCGAGCAGCACCGAGTGCGCCGTCTTGCCGTTCAGGATGACGACGCCCTCGACGCCGCGCTCGATCGCCTCGATGCAGGTCTCGACCTTGGGGATCATGCCGCCGGAAATCGTGCCGTCCTTGATCAGCGCCTTGGCCTGGCCGACGGAGAGCTCGTCGATCAGATTCTTGTCCTTGTCGAGCACGCCGGGCACGTCGGTGAGGAAGAGCAGGCGCGACGCCTTCAGAGCGCCGGCGATAGCGCCGGCAAAGGTGTCGGCATTGATGTTGTAGGTGTGGCCGTCGCGGCCGGGCGCGACCGGCGCGATCACCGGGATCATCTCGGAGCGTGCCAGCAGGTCGAGCAGCGTGCGGTCGACCTCGACCGGCTCGCCGACGAAGCCGAGATCGAGCACACGCTCGATGTTGGAGTCCGGATCGGTGATTGTCTTCTTCGCCTTTTCGGCGAACACCATGTTGCCGTCCTTGCCACAGAGCCCGATCGCCCATTCCCCCTCGGCATTGATCAGCGCGACGATCTCCTTGTTGATGGAGCCGGCGAGCACCATCTCGACGATCTCGACGGTCTTCTGGTCGGTGACGCGCAGGCCGCCTTCGAATTTCGACTCGATGCCCATCTTGGTGAGCATGGCGCCGATCTGCGGGCCGCCGCCGTGGACGACAATCGGGTTAACGCCGGACTGCTTGAGCAGAGCGATGTCGCGGGCAAACGCCTTGCCGAGTTCGGTGTCGCCCATGGCGTGGCCGCCATATTTCACCACCACTGTCTTGTTCTCGTAGCGCTGCATGTAGGGCAGCGCGCGCGACAGCAGCGCGGCCTGGGCCTGGGCGGTTGCGGCGGTTTCGGTCGTCGTCATTGGCAGTCCTTAGAAATGCGTGCGCGCCTGATAGCGGGAAATGCCGGGAGGAGCAACGCGGCAGCGCTTCCCCTTCCACCCGTTGCAAATCGATCGCTTTCGCCTAATTTGGGCGTCAATGACGCCGCAGGATATCTCCAAGCTGATCGTCCGGACCTCCCTGAGGGATCAGGCGGCGTTCGACCTCCTTTACCGGCAAACCAGTGCGAAACTTTTCGGCGTATGCCTGCGTGTCTTGAACGATCGCGCTGAGGCGGAGGAGGCGCTGCAGGAGGTTTTCGTCAAGATATGGACGAAGGCCGACCGCTTTGCTGTTTCCGACCTGAGCCCGATTTCGTGGTTGGTTGCGGTTGCCCGCAACCATTCGATCGACCGTATCCGGGCCCGCCGTCAGGCAACGTCCGAGCTCGATGCGGCCATGGATGTCGCCGATCCGACGCCGGGGCCGGAAGCCCAGGCGGTGACGGGCGGCGAGAATGAACGGATCTATCGCTGCCTCGACGAACTCGAGGCAGACCGGTCAGCGGCTGTCCGGGGCGCCTATCTGAAAGGCGAGAGTTATGCCGAGCTGGCGGAACGCCACAGCGTGCCGCTGAACACGATGCGCACCTGGCTTCGCCGGAGCCTGATGAAACTAAGGGAATGCCTGGAGCGATGAGTTCCGTGGACGTCAACGAATCGGAACGTGGAGGCGACGACATCGTCGCCGCCGAATACGTTCTGGGCGTCCTGCCGCTGGAGGAGCGGGAGGCAGCGGCGCGCCGTGCCGACCGCGAGCCGGCTTTCGCACGCATCATCGACATGTGGGAGGTCTACTTCTCGCCTCTTTCTGCATCCTATGCCTCTGTGGAGCCGCCGGCTGCCGTGAAGCATGCGATCGACCGCCGCCTCTTCAGCGGAGAAGGTGCAGAGGCAAGCGGCAAGAGCCTTTGGGCAAGCCTGGCCTTCTGGCGCGGTCTCGCCGCGGTCGCGGTTGCAGCACTCGCACTCTACATCGCCGTGCCGTTCATCAACCCGCCCGTCGAGGTTCCGCAGCAGCGCTACGTCGCTTCGATCGAGCAGGCAGGCGCCAGCAATGTGCATTATGTCGCGCTCTATGATGCCGCGACCGGCGAAGTGTCGATGGTCCACACCTCGGGCGATCGCGGCCAGGATCGCGACTTCGAACTGTGGATGGTTGAGGGCAGCAACGCGCCGGTCTCGATGGGCGTGATTCCAGTAGGATCGACAATCAAGATAGCCGTGCCTCAGGCGTCGCGGCAGCAGCTCGCCGCCGGCGTCGTGCTCGCCATCAGCCGCGAACCGCTCGGCGGCTCGCCAACGGGTGCGCCGACCGAAGTCGTCGCGGCAGGACCTCTCAGCACGATCTAGGGGTGTGTTGATTATTCAGGTGAGGCCGGCCTGCAAACGGCGGCTGCCTGCGCTTCCGGTGCTCACGTACTTTATGTACGCTCCGCTCCGGTTCTCGGCAGCCACCATTTTCGACTCGGCCTGACCTGGATCTCAACACACCCCGACTGGCGAGTTTTTCAAGCGTTGATGATCGATTTCCAGCGCGTGATGCGATCCGCAATCAATTGCGCGCGCCGCTGATCGTCGTGTCCGTCCATGACGGCGAGATCTTCGGGATCGGCGCGAAGGTAAATACCGGATGTCCGGAAATTGAGGGTCGCCGATGCGTCGGAACGTGTGATCCAGTAGCCGGCCGCGCGGTCGGTCGACTCCAGCAGAATCTCGCCCGTGCCCCATAGCTGCGGTGCATTCGGATCGCGAGGCCGTTCGCCGTTCCAGTAGTAAAAGACGCCCGACGGCGCCTTCTTCTCCTTCGCGGCTTCGCTCCAGTAGCGGTTGGACAGCACGCCGTCTTCGCGCCAGGCGCGGCCGCGCACTTCGAGTGCGCCGTCGCGATCCCGGCCGATGCGCAGCAGGCTGACGGCTGACGGCTCGTCAGCACTGCGTGCCGTCAGAGAGAATTGCCACCACAAGCCTTCGATGGCGGCGCGCCGGCCTTCGGCCTCGATCGCGGTGCGCAGTTTCTGATTGATCGCGCGCATCTCGGTGGCGCTCGCGGCGTCGTTATAGCGGATACAGGTGAGGCCGAGCAGATCGGTGGGCAGTTTTGCGCCGCCGGCGTGCAGGATGAAGGTCCGGCGCATGCCAAGCACGCCGCCGAACAGTCCGGCTTCAAAGACGACATTGTCGCGCGGCGACGCCTGGCCTGAACCCTCTGGAGGCGAGGCTTTCGTGCTTGCCGTCGTCCAGTCGTCGCGCGCAAAGATGAAGGCCGCGAAGTCGACTTCGTGCGTGAGTTCGACCAGCCGGTGGAGCGTGCTCGTGCCCGCGTTGAACACCGTTGTCCATGGCTCGACCTGCGCAATGTCCTCGAGGCCGCGCGTCAGCGATTGCAGCATCTTTTTCTGAATGCCCGACGAGCCGAGAAAGATGCGCGGCTTGTTCATTCCGTTCCCTCCAACGGCTGTCGCAGCCTTCCGTGAGAATACGCGCCGGAGAGCAGCGCCGTCCAGCTTGCAACGCACGTAAGTATGATCGCAGCGCGCGGCTTTTCTCGCGACACCTGAAACTTGCCAGCGACTATTCTCGTTACTGGTACCTTAGGTATTTCACCCCACTTAAGTCTCTGAAATTTATTTACTTTTTTTGAAACTAACCAATTCATCGCCGCGTATCTCCTCGCGTCCCCTTCCAGACAGGGAAGCAACTTTTCCAAGGAGAAAATTTCCATGCGTAAATTCACCTCGTCCATCCTCGCCGGCGCCGTAGCGCTGTCCGCTCTTGCTACCGTCGCTTACGCCGAAAACCCGATGGTCGGCGGCGCGGCGATGCCGGCCGACAAGAACATCGTCGAGAACGCCGTGAACTCGAAGGATCACACCACGCTCGTCGCCGCCGTGAAGGCCGCGGGTCTCGTCGAGACGCTTCAGGGTCCTGGCCCGTTCACCGTCTTCGCACCGACCAACGCAGCTTTCGAAGCGCTGCCGGCCGGCACCGTGGAAACGCTGCTCAAGCCCGAGAACAAGGACCAGCTCACGAAGATCCTGACCTGCCACGTCGTCGGTGCGGAAGCCTTCGCCAAGGACATCATGAAGATGGTCGATGACGATAAAGGTGAGCATCCGGTGAAGACCGTCGGCGGCTGCACCTGGACCGCCAAGTATGAGGGCGACAAGGTGACCCTCACGGACGAGAACGGCAACGTCGCAAACGTCACGATCGCCGACGTCGACCAGTCGAACGGCGTCATCCACGTCATCGACAAGGTTCTCCTGCCGAAGATGTAAGCATAAGCCAGCCGTCTCGGCATGGAGCGGGCTGCGGCGGGACCTCGACCCTCCGCGGCCTCGCTTGAACCGCGCCGTCCCTCCGGTCGGCGCGGTTTTCGTTTACCGGTGCGATGAAGCGATCGTGATGTAACGAACGCCATCAACCCGGCGAACAACGAACTAACTTGATAGGTTCTAAGCAGGAGGATTTCTGATGAACCGTCGGCGCGTTCTCTTCGGTGGCACTGCCATTGCCGCACTCGCTTCAACCACGGCGCTGCGTAGCCTTTTCACCGCAAATCCGGCGTTTGCCGAGACGTTCGAGGTCGTCAAAACGGAGGAAGAATGGCGCTCCATCCTCTCCGATGCCGCCTACAAGGTTCTGCGCGAGGAGGACACCGAGTATCCCGGCACCAGCGAGCTGCTTAACAAGAAGCGCGAGGGCATGTTCCACTGCGCAGGCTGCGACCTGCCGGTCTATTCTTCGAAGACGAAGTACGAGTCAGGCACCGGCTGGCCGAGCTTCTGGGACTCCGAGCCAAACGCGATCGGCACGACCGTCGACACGTCGCTGTTCATGGAGCGGATCAAGTGCCATTGCCGCCGCTGCGGCGGGCATTTCGGCCACATCTTCGATGACGGCCCAAAGCCGACCGGAAAGCGCCATTGCATCAATGGTCTGGCGCTGAGCTTCAAGCCCGTGCAGGCTTGAAATGAGCGCAGTTTGCGCGCATATTGATACGAAAGATGTCAAATTGCGCGGGAAATCGACGTGGTAACTTCAAATCTCGGTATTGCGCCAGTCTTTGGAGAAGCAGGTTCTCCCTTTGCTTCGGCGCGTCGGACCGCAGAACTGCTTGGCCTGACTCATGGCGATCTGGCTAAACTTCTAGGCGTTGCGCGCAACACACTCACGGCCAAGTCAGGAGCGCGCAAAGTCGATCAGGCCCTGAGCCCCATCGTTCGCATCCTGGCGATGGCGGCAGAGATGGCAGGTGATGAAAGCCGAGCGGCCATCTGGTTCAAGCATCAACCCATACCCGGTTGGGCCGGCAAAACAGCTTACGATCTTGTAGCCGAGGGCAAATCCGACAAGGTGCTTGCATACCTCGAGGCGGTGCGTTCCGGCGTCTATGCCTAGACGGGTTGCTGCCGCAACACTGACGCTATGGAGAGCCTATGTTCCGCGCTGGGCTCACGCGCCCCTCTCCGGTGAGGGCGCAGCCAAGTTCGGTGGTCGCTGGAATCCCATAGGTGCTCCAACGATCTACGCGGCGCTCGAAATTTCCACGGCCTGGGCCGAATACAATCAGAGCTTCGTGCAGCATCCGGCGCTCGTCGTTCAACTTGAGCTTTCCAGTGCTTCTCTGTGCGACCTGCGCACCGCAAGTGAACTTCACCGATCTGGTGTCGACAGTTCCATCCATCGTCTCGAATGGCGAGAAGAACTCGATCGAGGCAGGATACCGGAGACATATGCGCTGCGGGACAGGTTGCTCGCAGCCGGCTACCACGGCGTGATCTATCCGTCAGTAATGTCACTAGGCGGTTCGTGTGTCGCCCTGTGGAGGTGGAACACCAAGAGAGGTGGTCCCACGCTCAGAGCCATCGACCCGGAGGGCAGATTGCCAAAGACCGCAGCGTCCTGGCTCTAACTCCGCGTAGCCGTCAAAATTGCCGCGCGCAGCTCCTCGACGCCATCGCCTTTTTCCGCCGACGTCGCGATGATGTCGGGAAACGCCGCCGGGCGTTTTTTGATTTTCGCGGCAGTCTCGTCGAGCAGTTTTGGCACTCCTGCCGCTCTGATCTTGTCGGTCTTGGTCAGCACGAGCTGGTACGACACCGCCGCTTTGTCGAGCAGCGACAAGACATCCTCGTCGTTCTTCTTGATGCCGTGGCGGGCATCGATCAGCACATAGACGCGCTTCAGCGTCACGCGGCCTTTCAGATAGTCAAAGATCAGCTTCGTCCACTGATCGACCTTCTCCTTCGGCGCACTGGCATAGCCGTAGCCCGGCATATCGACCATCGCGAGCGGCGGCAGATCGCCGTCCGCACCCGAATAACCATCCGGTACGAAGAAGTTGAGCTCCTGCGTGCGGCCAGGCGTATTCGACGTGCGCGCCAGAGCGCTCGTGCCCGTGACCGCATTGATCAGGGACGACTTTCCAACATTGGAGCGGCCGGCAAAAGCGATCTCGGGCGGGCCTTCCGGCGGCAAAAACTTCATGTCCGGCACGCCGCGGATGAAGATCCACGGTCGCCTGAACAGATCGGACGCGTCGCTGCTGTCTGGCTTCAAGCGACGGCCTCGAGGGCTTTGAGGTTGGCGCCGCGGATGGCGTTCAGATTGCGCGAGATTTTCTCCACCGGCCAGTCCCACCAGGCGATATCGAGGAGACGCGCGACCGTGCGCTTGTCGAACCGCATCTTCACCACTTTGGCGCCGTTGCCCGCAACGATCGCATAAGGCGGCACGTCGTGCGTTACGACAGAACGCGCTGCAACGATAGACCCGCTGCCGATCATGACGCCGGGCATGATGACGGCTTCCATGCCGATCCAGACATCGTGCTCGACGATTGTATCGCCACGGTTCTCCGCCTCCCACGTCTTGACGTCGAAGCCCTGCTCCCAGCCATGGCCGAAAATGTTGAACGGGTAGGTCGAAAAGCCGGACATCGCATGGTTGGCGCCGTTCATGATGAAGCGCAATCCTTCCGCCAGCGCACAGAATTTGCCGATGATCAGCCTGTCGCCGATGAAGGGATAGTGATGCAGGACGCAACGCTCGACGAACTTATCCGGCCCGAGCGGGTCGTCGTAATAGGTGAAGTCGCCGATCTCGACGTTCTCCTGATCGACAAGATTCTTCAGGAAGCCGACCCGCGGGTGCATCAAAATGGGATGCTTGAGGGCGGGATTGGGTGCATTCATCGGCGCTCTCCTGGCGACACAGGTTCACGTCCAAACTATAGGATTTTCAGCGGTCGGGAATAGTACCGGAACGTAAACCGGGGCCCCGCAATGCCCGTCGCGGGACCCCGGTCGTGCCGGAGACGGCTCCCCAAGAAACGGTGGCGCTGCCCGAAAGGCGGTGGGCAAGGGTGGGTTCTCACGAAGTCCTTGCCCGCGCGCCGGAAGCTGTCGCGGCAACTCGCGTCTGATCAAGGAACGCAGCGAGCTGCCGGCAGAGTTTCGCGGATAACCGGGATGTGATCAGGCCGCGCGAAGGGCGGCCGTGATGAAGCAGCCTGCCGCGGCCAGGCAGGCAAGCGTGCGCACGTGATTCCAGAACGTCCAGCGATCCAGCATCATCTGCCAATACTCGAGCGCTGCCGCGCTGTTCGGGTCCAGCCTGGCCAGCGCATCGTTCATCGGCACGTTGGCGGACATGGTTACGCCGGCCATGCCAAAGACAATCAGCACGGCGCCGGCGATCAGCGCCAGCGAGCCCGCCCGGCCAAGGTTCGTCGCCGCGTAGATCGCCAGACCTGCACAGAGCAATGGCACGCCGAGGAAGAGCAGGAAGAAGAGCGGGTTGTAGACGACCACGTTGGTCGCGTTCATGGCCGCTATGCCTGCGGTCGCCGGTATCCGATCCAATGCGGGCATCACCAGATTGGACCATGAGAGGAAGAAGCCGCCGAGAATGGCGGAGCCAATCGCCGCCGTGAAAATCGACAATGACAGAACCTGTCCCATGATCAGACCCTCCAGACTTCGAGGATCGACATCGGCCGGTGTTTTTCAGTGTTCATGACGTTTCTCCGTTCTAAACATAAGGATTATTCATGTTTAGAACGTGATAGGCCCTCACATTGAGCGGGTCAAGCAAAATATGAGGAAATATCGCATTTTGAGGATTCAATGAAAGAAAATGCGGGAGAGATCACCGGTGCAGGCGCACAGCCGGAAACGCCGCGAGCGCATGCTCGAAGCGACAAAGGCGATCGTTGCTGAGGCGGGAAGCGGCGCGATGCGCCGGCGCTAATGCACAGGTCGCGCCCTGATCTCGACGATCCAGGGCGCGCTGCGGTCTATTCGGCGGGACTTGGCTTGCGCCTGAATATGCCGACGAGATTGTCCCAGAGTTCGATCTTGGCGCCCTGGCGCTTCATGATGACGCCCTGCTGAATGATCGAGAGCAGGTTGTTCCACGCCCAGTAGATGACGAGGCCGGCCGGAAACGACGCCAGCATGAAGGTGAAGATCAGCGGCATCCAGTTGAAGATCATCGCCTGGGTTGGATCCGGTGGCGTCGGGTTCATGCGCATCTGCAGGAACATGGTGATGCCCATCAGCAGCGGCCAAACGCCGATCAGCAGGAACGCCGGGACCGCGAAGGGCAGCAAGCCGAACAGATTGAAGATCGACGTCGGGTCGGGCGCGGCGAGGTCCTGGATCCAGCCGAAGAACGGTGCGTGCCGCATCTCGATGGTGACGTACAGGACTTTGTAGAGTGCGAAGAATACCGGGATCTGGATGAGAATCGGCCAGCAACCCGCCAGCGGATTGATCTTCTCCGTCTTGTAAAGCTCCATCATCGCCTGCTGCTGCTTCATGCGGTCGTCCGCGTATTTTTCGCGGATCTCCATCATCGCAGGCTGCACCTTCTTCATGTTCGCCATCGACTTGTAGGACTTGTTGGCGAGCGGGAAGAAAATAGCCTTGACGATGACCGTGGTGCCGAGAATGGCAAGGCCGAAATTGCCGAGCAGCCTGTAGAGCCAGTCGATCAGATAGAACATCGGCTTGGTGATGAAATAGAACCAGCCCCAGTCGATCAGGAGATCGAACTGGCGGATGTTGCGGTCCTTCTCATAGGCCTGGATCTTGCCGACTTCCTTGGCGCCGGCAAACACCAGCGTCTCTACCACGGCCGATTGCCCGGCGGCGACGGTAATCGGATCGCTCAGGAAGTCGGCCTGATAGCGCGTGCGGCCATCCGAGTTGTAAACGTAACGCGGCTGGAACTGCTGTTTGGAATAGGGGACAAGCGCAACGCCCCAATATTTGTCCGTGATCCCGAGCCAGCCGTCGGTCGACTTGCCGGGCGAGATTTGCTTGTCTTCCTCGACTTCGGAGTAGTCCACCTCGCGGAGTCCATCCTCGCCGGTGACGCCGATCAGCCCTTCATGCAGCACGTAACCGGCGTTGATGGTAGGCTTCTCGTAGCGCGTGACACGACCGTAGCTGGCGAGCGAAACCTCGGTGCTGCCGGGATTTGTCACCGTGTCGGACACGGTGAACATGTAATTGTCATCCACCGCGATGACGCGCTTGAAGGTCAGGCCCTTGTCGTTGGTGAAGGTGAGCGTGACCGGCGTTGACGGCGTGAGCGTCGCGTTGGCGTCCGCGGTCCAGACCGTATCCGGACCGGGCACCGCGCCTGTCGCGTCGTTACCGATGAAACCGATCTCCGTGTAATAGCCGGAGGGCAGCGACTGCGGATTGAGAAGCTCGATGATCGGTGAGTCTTTCTCGACGGTCAGCCGGTAGCCTTTCAGCTTCAAATCGTCGAGACGCGCGCCTTTGAGATTGATCGAGCCTTCAAGGCTCGGCGTATCGATCTTGACGCGCGGATTTTCGGCAAGCGCTCCTGCGCGGTCGAGCGCCAGAGCGCCGTCGGAGCCTGGAACACCGCCGGGGATGTTCGGCTGTGGCGCGTTCGGATCGGCCGGATTTGCGGGCGGCGCCTGCTCTTCGATCTTTGCTTTTTCGCGCTCGGCCTCGATGCGAGGATTGACGTAGAACACCTGCCAAAGCGTCAGGATCAGCACCGACAGCGCGATGGTGATGAAGAAATTACGGTTGGTTTCCATCGGCCTTTCCGCGAATACGGCGAGAGAGTTCGGCCTTGAGTTGGCCGAAGGGCGCGCCAAGCACGTCGCTGCGCGCGACGATCACATAGTCATTGCCCGGCTTCATGTCACCTGCGGCATGGGTTCTTATGGCTTCACGAAGGCGTCGGCGAATGCGGTTGCGCTCGACGGCGCCGCCGGTCTTGCGCGTGACGGTCAGCCCGACGCGAGGCAGACCTTGATCGCCACGGTCAAGCACTTCCAGCAGGAAAAGCCGCCCGCGGCGTTTTTCGCCTTGCCGGACGGCCAGGAATTCCGCTCGTTTGCGAAGCGGACGGTACCCGCCTTCGCGGCCGGCCTCCGTCACAGTTGCACCGTTCCTAAGCGGAGAGCCGCTTACGACCGCGGTTGCGACGTGCCGCGACAACGCCACGGCCGCCCTTGGTGGCCATACGGGCACGGAAACCGTGCCGGCGCTTGCGGACAAGCTTCGAGGGTTGATAGGTGCGCTTCATTTATTTGATACCGCGGCGTGCGGCCCTTCTTGGTTCTGCCGGTATGACAGGAGCTTGGCTCGGCTACGTCTGGCGCAATAAAAAAAGCGCCGGACGGTCGGCCCGAGCGTGCCGGGCTTATAAAAAGAGCGCCGTTTGAAGTCAATCCGGCCCGGAATCCAGCAAAACGGCCGATCCAGGCACCCCTACAGTCGGGGATACTCGCGCAGCTTCCCTTGTGGCAGCGATTGCGCCTGTCGTATGACAATTCCAAGGATACCGCCCTCGAATCCGCCGGAAGAGCGGTAGGGGAAAGGACAGGCACACGACCGGACCGGGGGGTGGGATGGTCGAGGCGTTGCAGCCCGATATTTGTGTGATCGGGGCAGGGGCGGGTGGCCTCGCCCTCGCTTTTGCGGCCGCGGCCCTTGGCGTGCCGGTCGTCCTTGTCGAGAAGGACCGGCCCGGCGGCGATTTCCACACCGGTTCGGTTCCGTCGAAAGCCTTCATCGCCGCGGCGAGAACCGCGGACGCGATGCGGCGGGGCAGGGCGTTCGGTCTGGGCAAAATAAAGCCCGAGGCGGATTTTCGTCGCATCCGGCAGCATGTTGCGGAAACCGTCGCTGCACTTGCTCCCAATTATGCGGCGGAGCGGCTCGCGGCACTCGGCGTCAGGCTGATCACGGCGGAAGGCGCGTTCAAGGACAAGAGCACTTTCGTCGCGGGTGATTTCGAGATCAAGGCGAGGCGCTTTGTCATTGCCACCGGCACCTCGCCGTTCATCCCGCACATACCGGGTCTGGATTCGATCGGGTTTTTTACGACCGACACGATCTTCGTCAATGAGCAGCGGCCCGGCCATCTGGCGGTGATCGGCGGTGACCCGGTCGGCCTGGAACTCGCCCAGGCGCATCGGCGACTGGGGTGCGGCGCCACCGTGATCAACCCGCGTATCGCGCTGGGCGCGGAAGATCCCGAAATGGCGGCGGTCGTGCTGCGCGCACTGCGCGCGCAAGGCATAGCCATTCTCGAGAATGCCAAGATCCAGGGCATTGAAAAGCGCGCGGATGAAACGATCCATGTGCATCTGGCGGCGGGCGCCGGCCCACGGCTGGTCGAGGCAACGCACGTCCTGATCGCCGGCGACCGGCAGCCAAATGTCGACGGGCTCGGCCTCGACAAGGCCGGGATCGCCTTCGACCGCAAGGGCATCAAGGTCTCGCCGAAACTCGTCACCAGCAACCGCCGTGTCTATGCCATCGGCGATGTCACGGGAGGCCGACAGAGCGCCCAGCTTGCGACGCAGCAGGCCGGGATGCTGGTCAGGCCCCTGTTCCTGCGGCGTCCGGCGAAGATCGAGGTCGGCAAAGTGCCTTATTTGATCCTGACCGATCCGGAACTTGCGCATGCCGGCCTTTCGGAGGCCCAGGCGGAGGCGCGGCACCGCAGGATCAAGGTTTACCGCTGGCCCTATGTCGAAAACGAGCGCGCCCAGGGAGAACGTCGGACCGAGGGGCACATCAAACTTGTCACCGACCGCGACGGCAAGCTGCTCGGCGCGACGATTGCCGGCGCGAATGCCGGTGAGCTGATCTCGTTCTGGTCGCTGGCGATTGGGAAGCAAATGACGCTGGCCGACGTTTCTTCCTTTATGCCGGCCTATCCGACATTCAGCGAAATTGGCAAACGCGTCACGCTTGCCTATGCTCTCGAGGCGGCACGCAAGCCCGCCACCCGCGCCTTGATCCGCGTGCTCAGATGGTTCGGGTGATAAGGAACGGCCGCGCGGAGATGCGGATGACGGATGTTCCCGCGCCAAACGGGACGAACGAGACGGCAATGGCCGACGCGGCCGCCGAAACGCGCGCCGTGCCGCTGGCGCGCGGGCTTTCGACCAAGCTGCTGGTGCTCACCGCGCTCTTCGTGCTTCTCGCCGAGGTGCTGATCTTCCTGCCGGCGATCGCCAATTACCGGCTGACCTGGCTGGAAGAGCGGCTGAACACCGCAGCCGCCGTCGGCGTGGTGCTGCTGCAGACCGATCCGCTCAGCCTGTCGCGCGAGGCGCAGGACGACATATTGAAGTCGCTCGGCGCCAAGGCAATCGCGGTGCGCGAGGAGGGCGGCGTGTCGCGCCTGCTCGTTGTCGCCGAGATGCCGCCGACCGTGGACGAGCACATTGACCTTGCCGCGACCGAGATGGCCGGTGCGCTGGCCGATGCGATCGATACGATGATTTTTGGCGGCGGCAGGATGCTGCGCGTCTTCGGACCGGTCGGCGACAGCACCAAGGAATTCGAGCTCGTCATCCAGGACAAGAAGCTGCGCAAGGCAATGCTAGCCTTCTCCCGCAACGTGGCACTTCTGTCGCTGCTGATTTCGGCGATCACTGCCGCCTTCGTCTTCTGGGCGATCAACCGCATCATGATCCGCCCGGTGCGCGACATGACGCGCTCCATGCTCGACTTTTCCGAGGCGCCGGACGATCCGGCGCGCATCATCGAGCCGGAGGATCGTGCCGACGAGCTCGGCGTCGCGGAGCGCGAACTCGCCTCGATGCAGACGCGGCTGCAGCGGCTGCTTGGCGAACAGAAACATCTAGCCGATCTCGGCCTTGCTGTGTCGAAGATCAATCACGACATGCGCAATATCCTGGCCTCGGCGCAGCTCCTGTCCGACCGGCTGCGCAGCATCAGGGATCCGGCCGTGCAGGCCTTTGCGCCGAAACTTCTGCGAGCGCTCGACCGAGCCGTCTCCTATTCGGAGAACGTGCTGGCTTATGGCCGCGCGCACGAACCGGCGCCGGTGCGCCGCCGCGTCAGGCTGCGCGAATTGGTCGACGAGGTTTACGGCCTGCTCGGCATCGATGCTTCAACCGGCATCGAGTTCGAGAACCATGTCGAGCCGGGTTTCGAGATCGACGCCGATTCCGAACAGCTCTTTCGGGTGCTGACCAATCTCGGCCGCAATGCCCTGCAGGCGATGACGGCGGACAAGGGGATCGCCGTCGTGCGTCGCCTGACGGTTTCGGCGGAGCGCACCGGCACGGTGGCGCGCATCGACGTGGCCGACACCGGACCCGGCCTGCCGCAGAAGGCGCGCGAGAACCTCTTTACGGCCTTCCGCGGCTCGGCGCGGAGCGGCGGCATCGGGCTTGGACTGGCGATCGCGCATGAACTGGTGCGGGCGCATGGCGGCACGCTCGAACTGGTGGAGAGCGTCGGCGGCCACACGGTCTTTGCGATCACGATTCCCGACCAGCCGGTGAATTTCGAGCAGGTCCGCACGGCCCTCCGGCGCCCGGCGGAGTGATTTTGCCGGGCACGCCGGACCTGCCGAGTGCTGCTTGCCGCACCGGCCAAACTTTTGGCCGCACCGGCTTGCATTTCGCGCCGTCAGTCGTTAGTTAGCCCCGGTTCGCGGCCGGTTTGATGAACCGGCCGTTGGCTGTTACAGACAGCCCATGCGCGCCCGTAGCTCAGCTGGATAGAGCACCAGACTACGAATCTGGGGGTCAGGAGTTCGAATCTCTTCGGGCGCGCCAATTATTTCAATGGTTTGGTGGCGTTGAAGTCTCTTTGCTCCAGCCCGGGTTACAATGGTTACGAGCTTGCCACCTGCCTGATTGCTGAGGGGTAGGCATGAGAGCGGGCAGCATTCTACCCCTTGTTCAGTGCCACGGCCGCGCGGACGAGCGCGATGAGCGCCTTTTCATCGATCGTATCGCCCTCATGAATATCGAAGGCGCGCCGGGTGTTGCCTTCCAGACTGGAGTTGAAGAGGCGAGCGGGGTCTTTCAACGCGGCGCCACTGGCGAAGGTCAGCTTCACGGCATTCTTGTAGATCTCGCCAGTGCAGATGATTCCATCGTGCTCCCATACGGGAACACCGAAGGGGTTTGACGGTTTTCTCCACTTTACCTCTTCGACGATTTCGGGGTCGGCCGCTTTGATGAGTGCGCGGACCCGCGCCAGCGTCTCGCCCCGCCAATCGCCCAGTTCCTTGATCCGCGCGTCGATCAGTTGGGACGGGGAAGCATCGGCATTTGGAGTCTTGCTCTTCATTGAGCTTGCTGCCGCTTTCTTCATGGCTGTTGAACCGGGCGAATTTCAACCGCGCCAAAGTCTCCGATGGGGACACGTTCGGCAAATTGGATCGCCGTGGCAAGATCCGCGACATCGATCAGAAAGAAACCTGCGACACCGTTGCCGGTCTGGTAGGAGCCTTCGCGCGTCACAGTCTTGCCGTCGCGTGACAGAACCGTGGTGATGTTCGCCGGCCATGTCGCGGTGCCACGCGACGCGCCGCTTTCGGAGAGAAACGCATTGAATTCGCCATAGGCGACGCCGATCGCGTCCTGGTCCTTTTGCGAAAAGGCGGCCATCTTCGCGTCGTCATGGTAGATAAGCATCAGGTGCTGCATCGTTCTTCCTGTCGTTGATACGCGTTACATTTTTTCGCCGGGCAGCTTGCTCGCCTGCTTCACCCAGTCTGCGAACTGCGCTGCGTCGAACTCGTCTTCGTAAATGTCGAGATAGCGCACCTGCGGGTGCTTGGACGCGCCTGGCGGGGTCGGTTTCATCGACGTGCCGCGGAAGAACGTCACCTTCACGTATTTGGCGAAGACGTGGAGGCTGAGGAACCAGAGATCGTCCTCACGCCCGTAGAAGGGCGAGTTCCATTTGACTGCCTTGCGTACGCCCGGAACGGTGCGCTCGATAATCGCATCGAGCTCGGCGCCAAGCTTGCTTTTCCATCCGGGCATGGCGGCGATGTAGGCCTGCACAGGCTCATTGCCATATCCCTTGGCGATCTGTGGGTTGCCGCCGGAAAGAAGGACGACCCCGCCGGATTTTTTCGGCGCTGTTTTGCGCGGCTTGGCTACCCTGGCTTTGACTTTGCTGGCCATGTTGGCACCCATCAAAAAGGCTTCAAGACAAACCTGCCATAGGCGATGAACGCACATATGGCGGCGACAACCAGCCAGTAGACAGGCTGGCCGTAGTTCGCGTCACCGGAAGAGAAATGCAGGAGGCAAAAGAGCAGCATTTCGGTGGC
>DATJTE010000010.1:0-19548 GCA_035503715.1 Rhizobiaceae bacterium
GTTTTTTGCATAGTCCATGCGCCGCGACATGACATAGCGATGCGGCGGTTGTCCGGTAGTCCGGCGGAACGCACGGGCAAAATGGAACGTGCTGAGGCCGGCTTCCGACGCCAGATCGTCGAGGGTCAGGACTTGTCCCACGTCACTTTCTATCTTGTCGATGACCCTGCCGAGGGCGGGCAGGCCGAGTTGCCCCTTCTGTCGTAACGCCGCTTTCGATCCCAGCATTTGCCTGACAAGAATCTGTTCGAGGCTGCCTGCTTCCATCGGGGAAAGCATGCGTTGCCCGAGGCACGCTTGTCGCAGAACATGGGCGATGCCCAGCATCAAGGGTTCGATGCCGAATTTCTGGACGCCTTTCTGCTGACCAAGCGTCGGTTCCAATACGGGTGAGCGGCCGATCTCGTCTGCGACTTCCTCCAGCAACGACGCATCCGGATACATCTCCAGCGTATCGCTGAATTCGGTGACGCTCAGAAGCGTCGTAGCCTCCTCGCCGATGACATAGAAGCTGCCGGGGGTCACATCGACGTCGTAGGCGCGTCCCGATTGTCCCAGCGCAGCACGCGGGTGGTGAGAGAAAACCACCTCGAATCGATTTGGGCGCGTCGGGGCCTCGCCCTCGAACGGCGGCATCCAGGCATAACTCACCAGGAGGCGCGGGAGAGAAAGCTCATAGCGCCTCCCGCAAAGACGAGCGCGCTGCACCGGCGACAGTATCATTGGGTCTCCGGGTCTCCTGACAAAACAGCAAGAATCGAGCCTGTGGAGGCGCCCGTCATGTGCCATCTACGCGCATGCTGGCTTGGACAACTTGTTGCAGCCTGCAGCGCCATTCTGAGCCTGATCCCAATAAAGAAGGAACACCGTTATGTCACGCGTCCGCGTCCATAACTTTTCCGTCTCGCTCGACGGCTTCGGCACGGGCGAGGGACAAAGCGCTGACGACCATTTCGGCCACGCCGGTGATCGGCTGCACCAATGGATGTTCGCGACCCGTTGGTGGCAAGCGGGTGGCGGCAGCGGCGTCGATGACGTCTTCATCCGGCAGCACGATCCGGATGTTGGCGCCGAGATTATGGGCGCTGGAAAGTTCGGCCATCCCGGATGGCACAAGGACCCGACATGGAAGGGTGCGTGGGGTGCCAATCCGCCCTTCCACACGCCGGTGTTCGTGCTCACGCACCATACGCGTCCGTCGATCGAGATGGAGGGCGGCACCATTTTTCATTTCATCGACGCATCGCCTGCCGAGGCGTTGGCAGCGGCGCGCAAGGCGGCGGGCGGCAAGGACATCCGCATCGGCGGTGGCGCCACGATCATGCGCCAGTTCCTGGCCGCCGGACTGATCGACCACATGCATGTCGCGGTGGTGCCGATCCTGCTCGGCCGCGGCGTCCGGCTCTGGGATGGGCTCGAAGGTCTCGAGAGAGATTATCAAATCGAGGCCGTGTCGTCGCCCAGCGGCGTGACGCATCTGACATTCACGAAAACAGCCGCGTGAGCGGCGCATATCAACTCATTTCTCGCACCGTAAATGGAACTGACATGCCCAATATCTTGAAACGATCCGTAACCCTTCGCAGCGCTGCGCTATCCCTATGCCTGCTGGCTTCACCGGCAATCGCGCAGGACCTGGCGATCGTCGGCGCCAAAATCTATCCGTCGCCCGATGCGCCGGCGATTGCCGACGCCACCATCGTTGTGCGTGACGGCGTGATCGCCGCCGTCGGTCCGTCCAGCGACGTCAAGCCCGATGCATCAGACCGCGTCATTTCAGGCGACGGCCTCGTCGTGGTTGCGGGCCTCTGGAACAGCCATGTCCATTTGCTGCTGCCGTCGATGGCGCAGCCGCCCGCGGAAAACGCCGAGGCGCTTGCGAACGAACTGGAAGGCATGTTGACCCGCTGGGGCTTCACGACCGTGTTCGACATCGCCTCGCTGCCCGGCGCCGCGATTGACCTGCGCCGTCGGATCGAAAGCGGCGAGGTGCGCGGCCCGAACATCCTGACGGTCGACGCGCCGTTCTTTCCAAACGAGGGCACCCCGATCTATTTGCGCCAGCTCCTCGAAGGCTTGCCCTCGATGGAGATCGGCACACCTGACGCGGCGGCCGAGCGGGCGCGGCGGCAGTTGGAGAACGGCGCGGACGGCGTGAAGATTTTTGCCGGCGCGATCGTCGGCGGCGAAATCGGTGTTCTGCCCATGCCGTTGGAGGACGCGAAAGCCGTGATCGCCGAGACGCACAAGCACGGCAAGCCGGTCTTCGCGCATCCGAGCAACCAGGAAGGGCTCGCCGTCACGATCGAAAGCGGCGTCGACGTTCTGGCGCACACGACTCCCGACGACGGGAAACCCTGGACGCCGGAGCTTATCGCCCGCCTGACGTCACATGATATGGCGCTGACCCCGACGCTCACTTTGTGGCGCGTCGAGTCCGAGGCAAGCGGGCTGCCGGCGGAAAAGATCGAGGCGACCATCGCGCTCGCGCAGCAGCAGCTCGGCGCATTCGCGGCGGCGGGCGGCGACGTCCTGTTCGGCACGGACATCGGCTACATACAGGCCGCGGACACCTCCGAAGAGTACCGGCTGATGCAGGGTGCGGGCCTGTCCTTCGAGCAGATCCTCGCCTCGCTGACGACGACCCCGGCCACGCGTTTCAAGGTCGAACGCAAGGGCAGGATCGAGGCGGGCATGGACGGCGACCTCACCGTGCTGACCGCCGATCCGGCGAGCGACATCGAAGCGCTTGCCGACGTGGCTTACACCATTCGCGCCGGCCGCGTGATTTTCGAAGCGAAAGACTAGGCGGTGGCGGCCTGCGGCGGATACTACCCTTCTCCCTCGCAGGCCGCTATCGCATCCCTGGATCGAAATGCCAGTTCAGCAGTCCGGTGGTCATCGCAATGGCCAAGCCCGGCCAGATCATCAACCCCGGATGATCGAAAATGAAGATGCGGTACTCGTAGAGCATCGATCCCCAGTCCGGCACCGAAGGGTCCGCGCCGAGGCCGATGAAGGCGAGTGACGCGTAGGCCACCACAGCCAGGCCGGCCTGGCTGCCGGCATAGGCAAAGATCACCGGCAAAGTAGTGGGCAAGACGTGCCGTGTCATCAGCCGTGCGCGGCCCACGCCGAGGGCCTCCGCCGCCTGCACGAATTGCAAGCCCAGCGCTCGCTTTGTCAGTGAATGCGACAACAGCGCATAGGGTCCGACACCTGCAAGCCCGAGTGCCAGGCCGGCGCTGAGTGGTGTCAGCCCGAAGATCGCTGCCGCGGTCAGCGCGACGATCAGCGTCGGCACGACGATGAACATTTCGGCCGCGCGCAGGATCGCGATCTCGCGCCACCCGCCGAGCAGTGCCGCACTTGTCCCGAGCGTCGCACCGCCGAAGAAGGCGATGAGACCGACGCTCAGGATAACCAGCGCCGTCCGCCAGCCGCCTGCCATCAACCGCGAGGCCAGATCACGGCCGAGATGATCGGTGCCGAGGAGATGCGTCCACGACATCGGCGCATGCCGCGCCATCATGTCGATCGCGTCAGGATCATAGGGCTGCCAGAACCCACCCGCGAGCAGCAGAGCCAAAGCGAGCGCCAATGCGATCATGGATGGCTTCATCGCGAGCGCGGATCGAGCCGCTGGAGTGAGAGCGAAATCGATCCGTTCACCACGATCATCCAGATGGCGATGACCATGACATAGGCCTGGAGGACGAAGTAGTCGCGCGCGCCCATGCTCTGGACGAGAAACTGGCTGATGCCGGGCAGGCCGAACAGGATCTCCAGCGCCGCGGTGCTGCCGATCGCCCAACCAGCCTCGGAGCGAACCGCAGACAGCAGGGCGTAAAGCGCGGCACGATGCCCGTGATGCCAGAGCGCCTTCCGGCGCGACAGGCCTTTGGCGAGCGCCGTTCGATAGTGAGGCTGTTCCGTCGTGCCGATGAGGTCGCGACGGTAGACGCGCGCGAGAATGCCAAGCGAATGAAGCGCGATCAGCGCTACCGGAAGAAGAAAGCTCCAGATGTCATTTGCGAATGGCCGGATGAGTTTGAGCTGAACGCCGAGCACCCAGAGCAGGATCAAGCCCAGCCAGAAGCTCGGTACTGCCTGTACGCCGATGGACAGGCCGCGGCTGACGCGATCGGCAAGTCCGCGCGGACGAAGTGCTGCTGCGAAGCCCAGCGGAATGGCGAGCAGGATGGCAAGCAGGAGACCGGATAGACCGATCGCAAGCGATAAGGGAAGACGGTGGACGAATTCCTGCAGGATCGCGTCGCCGGTGCGGAACGAGCGACCCCAGTCACCTGCGACGAAGTTCGACAGCCAGTGGAAATACCGAAACGGCAGAGGCAGATCGAGTCCCCATTCCAGCCGCATCGCCGCGATCGTTTCTTCCGTCGCCGGCAGGTTCCACGCCCGGATGGCGATCATCACCGGATCGGACGGCATTTGCGCGATGATGAAAAACGAGAGCGCGGAGATCGCCAGAAGGCTGATCCCCGCGCGTACAACTTCCGTTGAAACGTTTCTGAGCACCCTGTTCAGCGTGCTTCGCCGATGTCTGCTCTCAGGACGTGATAGTCCGAGCCCCAGGGCTCGTAATTGGCAAGCCGCTTCGAGACGCCGACATGCCATTCGGGCGAGACGAGGAAGAGCACGGGCGCGTCCTGGAAGAGTTTCTCCTGCGCCTCCAGCGCGATCGCGACGCGCTCGACCGGATCGCCGGAGATCGCGAACTTGTCGAGGATCGCATCGAATGCCGGATCGGCATACTTGCTGTAGTTAAGTGCGGCGCCGCTTTTCAGCATCGAGTTCAGGAAGAAAGCCGGATCGCCGCTTGGCGCGGTGTGCTGTGCCCAGAGCGCGATGTCGAAATCGCCCGTGGCGGCGACTTCGCTGATGTTCTCGACAACACGCGTCTCCACGGTCGCGCCTAGGCTCTCCAGCGCAGCCTTGACGACCGGCAGCATCGTCTCGAGGTCCGGCCGCTGCGGATAGGCGATCACGAGCAGCGAGAGCGGCTCTCCGTCCTTGGCGCGCTTGCCGTCCGCGCCGGCTGCCCAGCCCGCCTCGTCCAGAAGTGCTGCGGCTTTGGCCGCATCCGTTGGACGTTGCGATTTTCCGGCGAACGGGAAGTACGGCGCATAGGCGCCTGTGGCCGGTGTGCCGCCGTTGATTGCGGCGGCGAGTTGCGCCCGGTCGATGGCGAGATCGATCGCCTGCCGCACCTTCGCGTCGCCGAGCGCCGGCTTCGCCGTGTTCATGAAGGCCATGTACTGGTAGCCGACCGGAAAAGATTTTACGGCGACGTCCGGATTGGACTTCAGCCGCGCAACCACTTCCGAGGGGAGGCCGAAGGCGAGGTCGAGTTCGCCGGCTTCGAAGGCAAGCGCCATCGTCTGCGCGTCGCCGAATCGCTTGAACGACGCCGGGGAGCGCGTCTCCGCGCCGGCGAAATGCGTGTTGGGCGTAAGGTAGATCCCTGCATCAGGTGCGAAATTCTCGACGGCATAGGGTCCGCTGAAAATCGCGTTGCCGTCGTCATTCAGCCCATAAGCAATCAGCGGCCATTCGGCGAACAGCGCCTGGATCAGCGGCACGGGCTTTTCGGTCGTGACCTTCATCGTCGCATCGTCGACAGCTTCGAATGTGAGCTTGCCGCCGGTGGCGAGCGCGGCCTTGTTGTTGGCGAAGGTATTGTCGAATCCCTTGGCAATCGCGGCTGCCGTCACCGGCGATCCGTCCGAGAACATGCGCCCCGGAGCGAGCTTGATCGTCCAGGTGAGGTCATCGACCCGCTCGGCACTTGCCGCGAGCTCCGGGCCGAGGACCCCGTCCTTGTCCACCGCGAACAGCTTCTCGCCGACGCCGTGGCTGACCAGCGCCCATCCGTTCGAGCCTTTCGCCGGATCGACGCCGCTGGTGAGATAAGTCGCGCCGACGCGCAGGGCGTCCTGTGCCCATGCAGGCAGCGCGGCAAGCGCGCCGATCGCTATCGCGGCCGCGAGTGTAAGCCTCAAATGTCGCGTCACGTCTCGTTCTCCTTGTTTTCCGAATTGATCGATTGGGAGGTGTGTCGAAGCCTTTGCTTGCGCCCGGTCGCCTCGTAGGCGAAGTCGTCGACGATGCGTCCGCCAAGCAGGTGTTCTTCCGCGATCCTGTCGATCGCCTCTTCGGTGACGCCGCCGTAATAGGTTCCCTCGGGAAAAACCTGCAGGACGGGTGCGAGATTGCAGGGGCCGAGGCATGTCGCCTTGGCGGTCATCGTGCCGTCACCGGTCACGCGGAGCTTGCGCCGCTCCTGGACGTTGCGCAGATGGCCCCAGATCGAGTCCGCGCCGGCAGCGTTGCAGGTCGCGCCTTCGCAGACCAGGACGCGCCGCTTCTGCGAAGGTACGGCAGAGCCTTCCGGGACAAGCGAGGGCGCTGGCGGTATCGGCAGCGAGGCCTTGGCGCCGTTGATCAGGCCCGCCAGCAGGGGCTCGAACTGCAGGCTTTGCGCGAGATCGCGCGTGAGATGGATCGGTGGCCACGCACCGGGATGCTCGGCCTGCCAGCGGCGGATCGATTTCGTGATCCATTTGAGAAAGCCCGGTTCCATCGGCAGCAGAAGCGGCACGAGCACGATCGACGTGAACGCGCGCCCGCGCAGATCGAGCAATGCTTCGCGCAGCGACGGCGTGCCTTGTTCGGAAAAGCAGTGCGCGGCGTGGGCAACGCCCGACAGCAGCGCCGCCAGCTCGGCGATGCGCCGCATCTCCTCATGAGGCGCGGCAGCGAAGGCCGACTTCGCCACCAGAAGCACGGCACGGCGTTCGCCGGCCGGCGTATCGATACCTATAGTCCGCAACGATCAATCCCTTGCCTGATCTGGACAAGGGACCGCCAAAACGAGGATTGCTGGATTCAGGGCAACGCGCCCGAAGACAACCCGCGCTCCGGTGGGGCACCCCGCCCACGGAACTCCATGCAGTCAGGCAGGTCTCCTGGCTTGCGGGTCAGTGCTTCGTTGCCTGTCTTCCCGACGGTTTCCCGTCAGTGACGTGGTCGGCAACGCGGCTCGCCGCTTACAGTTGCGGGGCAGCTCCGGACTTCCCGAAAAGAGCGGGGCACCGGAATTCCCTCTTAGCTTCCGGCGCGAACCGGAAGAACCATGACTGCGCGCAAGCTAGCTGAGCGGCGATCAATGTCAATCCAACCGTCGCTGCTCGTTCGACCAGCCGTTCGCGCGACGGCGGTGTCTTGAGCTATTCGATCGCCTCTGGCATCTCGGCCGCGACGAGAAAAGCGGCGCCGATCGCTTCAGCCGCGAGACGGCGATTAAGATCGTACATTTCGGATTAACCTGCCTTCGGCAACTCGCGGCCGATCTCGTCGAGCCGTGGCTGCAGCACGAGCTTGTCGATTGTCGTCAGCGGCAGATTGATGAAGATCGAAATCCGATTGTTGAGCATCCGATAGGCGTCGGCAAACGCCAGATGCTTTTCGGCTTCCGTTCCTTCGACCCCGGCAGGATCCGGCAGGCCCCAATGCGCGGTCATGGGCTGGCCCGGCCAGATCGGGCAGGCCTCGTTTGCGGCGTTGTCGCAGACGGTGAACACGAAATCCATCTTCGGCGCGCCGGGTTCGGCGAATTCGCTCCAGTTTTTCGAACGCGCGAACGAGGTGTCGTGATTGAGGCTCTCGAGAAGCTGCAATGCATAGGGGTGAACGACACCCTTCGGATGTGATCCAGCCGAATGGGCGATGAACCGGCCGCGTCCAAGCCGGTTCAAAATTGCTTCGGCAAGAATCGAGCGTGCGGAATTGCCTGTGCACAGGAACAGCACGTTGAAGATGTGTTCGCTCATCGTCTCACTCCCCAGCTAGCAGTTGCACGTCACTGCATCGATGACAGGCCGGCACAGCTCCGGCCTGCCGTTGCAGCAATCCTCCATCAGGTATGTGAGCAGATCGCGAAAGCCGGTCATGTCCGCGACGTAGCGGATCGTGCGGCCATCGCGCTTCGCGTGCACAAGGCCCGCATGGTTCAACACCTTCAGGTGCGCGGACATCGTGTTCTGGACTGCGCCCAGTTGCTCGGCGATGTCTCCAGCGGGAACGCCTTGTTCTCCTGCCTTGACCAGCAGGCGAAAGACACCGAGGCGCGTGTCCTGGGCGAGTGCCGACAAGGCCAACAAGGCTGCTGTCGTGTCCATATATCCATCCATCTAGATATATCGACTAATACGGCTGCGGGTAGCCACTGGCAAGCCGAAAATCTGCGTAGCCTGTCAGGATCTGTCAGCAGTCTTTGCCGATCTGTCCACCCCCTCAGCACCCGCGCGATAATGCCCTCGCCTGCGCGAGAGAAAGGGGGCGGCGATGGATTGGAACGTGGTGGTCACGAAGAACCGGGAGATGCTCGTTCGCGTTCTCGCCACGCTGGTCAAAATGGCCGGGCTGTCCGAGAGCCGGACACATCTGCCGCGCCATATCCACCGCGCGGTGCTGAGGCTGCTGCGGCCAACCGAGTCTGCCGCCCGGCGGCTGATCATTATCGCCGCGCGCGGGCTGGTCGTGTCCCTGCCGAAGCAGCGTCCGCCACGGCCCAAGCGGAAAACATCCTTCGTGAAGAAGGGCAGCACCCGCTCCGGCATCGTTTTGCCGCGCGGCATGAGCGAGGCGCAGTTCCGCGCGCTGATGACGGGCGGCGACGTTAAAACGCCAACGAAGTCGGGCTTTCGCCGTCTGCCGCTCGCCGATCCGCTGAGCAGATTCCGCCGGCGGCGCCGGTATCGTCCGGCACCCGCAGTCAGGCCATTCGAGTATTACGAGCCGCTTGATGCGACACGTCTCGGCTTCCGGCTTCAGGCGGTCGGCGACGTGCTCGACAATCTCGATGCTTATGCGCGGCGCTTCGCCCGCTGGAAGGCGCGCCGCGACGCGGGGAAGATTAAGCGTACCTCGCCGCTGAAACCCGGCCGGCCGCCCGGCAGCCTGAAGAAACCCAGCCACGAGGTGCACGATTTGCTGGCCGATCTCCAACACTTCGCGTGGCTGTCGCTGCAAGGCCACGACACGTCCTGATGGCTCTCGCCCGGAGCAAATCAGGATCGCAACAACTCCCGGTCCAACACCGAGGAGGGTTTTCGTGCGCGCGCTTTGATCCTCCCCTGCGAAGCGGGGGAGGGGAACCACGCGCAGCGTGGTGGAGGGGGCGGATGTGCCGCTAATTCTGCTTCGGATACTCCAACTGGAAGGCGACGAAATCGCGGGTACGGTTTCCGTAACGCGTCTCGATCGCCGCCAGCGCGCCGTCCAGCGCCTTGGCCGGCGGCTCGCTCCCGAGACCGGGGACGAGCCGGTTTTCCGGCCAGCTTTCTGCAGTTACGTCCGGGAGGATCCGCAGGCCGCCGAGCGAAACGACCGGCTCGGGACTCGCCGCGAAGGTGTCGACGCTGGCGAGATAGGTGCGCGCCCATGCGTCGGCCACCAGTGCAAGCGCCACCTCGTCCATATTGGGCGTCAGCTTGATGCCGAACGTCTCGCGGTCCCACACCGAGACGGTGTTGACCATCGCGGTGAGCGCGAACGGCCGGTTGAATTTGAACTGCCCGCCATCGTGGCGGATGTCCCATTGCGGCATGCCGAGACCGGCCGCGACCTCCTCGGCCTTGGCGCGTCCTGCGATCGCCTCGATCAGCGTCAGCATCGCCGGCATCGACGCGGTGATGCCCGTCGTCGTTGCGACCCTTTCGTCCGCCACCATGCGGCGGTTCGGGACATACGTCATGGTCGGATGTTCCTCGACCATGTCGTCGGCATAGAACCAGTGTGTCGTGCCGCGCTTGCCGTCGAGCAGACCCGCCTTGGCGACGATCGTTCCGCCGACGCAGACGCCGAACACAGTCGCGCCTTTTTCCGCCTGCGCCTTGATCCAGCCGAGCGCCGTCGCGTCGTCGTGCCGGCTCATCTGCGGCACGATCACATAGTCCGCCCCTTCCGGGTGCGCCGCGTCGAATTCGGCGACCGTCATGTCAGGCTCGACATTCAGAGCGGGATAGAGGTCGATCGCACCTTCGGCGGTCGAGACCGCGAACACGTCCGCGACGTCGGCACGCTTCAGGATCCCATAGGGCATCACGAAGTCGGTAACCTCGGTGGCGTCGTTGATGCCGATGATCGCGATGACCGGCCGCTCGCGCTTCGGGGGCTTCAGCGCAGCGAGCGTGGCGGTCGTTTCCGTTTCCGCGATCGGCCGCTGCTCCGCGACGGCCGGTGGCGGCGGCAGCATGGCCACCCAGCCGGCAAAGCCCGCGAGCCCTATCGCCAGCAAGCCGACAATGCCCCAGAGGATGTGCTTCAGTTTCATCGGCATGTCTCCAGCATCTCTCTGGACGTAGGTCGCGGCGACGCGTTGCCCACCCCCTCCCGCTTGACGCGCAACCTATCGCTGCTAAGTTTTGTCCGAAATGACATAGATCGTGCAAAAACGGCCATGCGGAAAAAGCCAGTCGGACCGAAGAAGATCGCACTCGTCATCCATCCGGGCTTCCAGCTCATGGACACAGCCGGCCCGACAACGGCCTTCGAGATGGCCGAGCGCTTCCAGCCGGGCAGCTACGAGCAGGTGATCCTTGCGCCGGAGCTCGGTGCTGCGGGCGGCGAGGTCGAAAGCTCATCCGGCCTGAAGCTTGCCGCCGCGCCGCTTGCCGGCAACACATTCGACACGGTGATCGTTTCCGGCGGCGAGATCATCCGCTCGCGCAGCGCCGCCGCCGAAATCGTCGGCTGGCTGAAGCGCGTCAAGGCCAGGCGCGTGGCGAGTGTGTGCTCCGGCGCGTTCCTTCTCGCCGCGACGGGCAAGCTCGATGGTCGCCGCGCTACCACGCATTGGGAAAGCACCGGCCACTTCGCCGGCCTTTATCCGAAGGTGAAGCTCGATGCCGAGCGCATCTACATTCGCGACGGCGATATCTGGACATCGGCCGGGATTTCCGCCGGCATCGACCTCGCGCTGGCGCTGATCGAGGACGATCACGGGCCGGCGCTCGCGCGCCGCGTCGCGCAGCAACTGGTCGTTCATCAGCGGCGGCCGGGCGGGCAATCGCAATTTTCCGCGCCGGCCGCTCTTGGCGGGCGCACCGGCCGCTTTGCCGAACTCGTCGAGTGGATGCGCGCGCACCTCGCCGAATCGCTCACAGTCGAACGGCTCGCCGATCGGGCCGCGATGAGCCCGCGCAATTTCGCGCGCGCCTTCTTGGCCGAGACTGGGACCACGCCGGCCAAGGCGGTCGAGCGGCTGCGGTTGGAAACCGCGCGGCTGGCCGTTGAGATGGGTCATGCGCCGCTGGAAGGGATCGCCGAGGATACGGGGTTTGGCGATGCCGGCCGCATGCGCCGAGCCTTCATGCGCGGTTTTGGCCAGCCGCCTCAGGCGCTCAGGCGGGCGGCAAGGGCATGAGCAAGAATTGCTCAGCTTCGGGCCGAAATTGGAACGGCGTGGCTCCACAGGACGCCAGGAAATCACGATTGTCCGCTGCCCAACCAGTCGCGGAGACCCGGCGATGAGCAATTTCGGTCACACTGCGCGCGTCCACCGTCGGCCGCCCGGCCAGGCAAAAGCCCGCGCCGCGGCCGTCGCGTCCTTCACGCTCGCCTTCGGATTCGCCTCGGCCGTGGTGCTCGGCATCCTGCCGTAAAAAACGGCCGGCTCCCGCCGGCGGCTTTTTCAGATCATCGCTGACGTCATTTTGTCTTGAGCGCCTGATCGATGGCCTTGGCAAACTCTTCCTCGTGCGTCTCGAAGCCCATGTGATCGCCGGGGAAGGACGTAGCTGCGATCCCCAGCTTCCTCGCGAGCGCTTTGCCCATCTCGTCGATCGGCATCCCGGCCGAGCCTTCGCCAATCGCTACGGTGATGCGCGGTTTGCCTTTCTTCAGTGTCGCGACATCGGGAATGTAATGTCCGAGCGGCTTCATGCCATGCGCCAGCCAGTATTCGAAATTCCCTGAAACGCGCGCAAAGGTTTCGGCCGCTTCCGGTGGCATGTCCCCGAAATCTGGGCCACCTTCGCCGGCTGGAACTTCGCCTTCCGGCATTCCAGGATCCAGCTCGGCCATGCCGAAGAACTTGCCCATCGCCGCATCGACGCCATCGCTTTTATATGTCTGATAAATGTCCTCGTCTGCGGCAAGCGCTTCCGACGGGTCATCGAGCAGCATGATGGTCGGCGGTTCGTGCGCGATAAGCGCGCGTACCTTTTCAGGATGCTTCGCCGCGAGCGACAGCCCGATCTGCGCGCCGCCGCTGGTGCCGAACACATAGGCCTGGCCGTCGCCGAGTCTGTCGATCAGCGCTGCCGCGTCATCTGCTTGCACATTCATATCGAGATCGACGAGCCCGCCTTCGACGGTCGTTCGCGAATTGCCGCGTGGATCGTAGGACGCGACGGTGTAGCGGTCCGCCAGCCGTACGGCGAGGCCGGCGAAGACGCCAGCATCCTGCGGGCCACCCGGAATGATGAGCAGCAGCGGACCGGTGCCGCGCGTCTCGTAGTAGATCTCGGCGTCTGGTGCCTTAAGCATGTCGTTGTGCATCGTCGTATCTCCCGGAGAGGATGTGGCGGTGGATGTGAGAAGGGCAGCGCACAAGAGCGCCGCCGTGAGGTGAGGACGCATGTCAGGCCGCGCCTGCGGTGCTCAGCACCATGCGGTTGCCTTCGCTGTCGCGGAACTCGGCGGCGATGCGGCCGGGATCGTACGGCGCTGGTCCCGGTTCCGTGACGATCTCGACGCCTTTCGCTTTCAGCTTTGCCACTGAGGCTGCGACGTCGGCGTCTATCAGCACCATGACCGGGTCTACAGATGTCGTTTCATCCTTGCGGCGGGTGAAATGCAGCGCGGTGTCAGCGCCGTTGAATTTCAGCTCGATCCAGCGCCAGCCATCGGCGCTCATCGGTACATCGGCGACGGTCGTGCAGGCGAAGGCCTCGACGTAAAACCGCTTGGCACGGTCCTGGTCGAATACGGGCAACTCCGCGAATTGGATATGCATGGCTGGGCTCCTTATTGATAGAACTGGACCGTCTAGTTCTGACCTTGCATCAAACTAGACTGTCCAGTACTGTGGTGTCAACAGAAATATTGGTATCAATGGAAATGGCGCGCGCGACGGTTGGCGATGAGGCGGAAAACGAGGGGCGCTCGGCGCGCAAGCGCAAGGCGATCCTCGACGCTGCGACCGGGGTTTTCCTGAAAAGCGGCTATCTCGGCACGAACATGGATGAGATCGCGGCGCTGTCGGAGGTCTCGAAACAGACCGTCTACAAGCACTTCTCCAGCAAGGAAGCGCTGTTCATCGAAATCGTCACGAGCATGACGGACGCTGCCGGGGATAGTGTGCACGACCAGGTGCCCGACTTTGATGGCGGCGACCTGGCCGAGTACCTTGCCGATTACGGGCACAAGCAGCTCAGCGCGGTGCTGACGCCGCGGATCATGCAACTGCGCCGGCTGGTGATAGGCGAGGTGAGCCGTTTCCCTGATCTCGCCAAGGTACTTTACGAGCGTGGCCCAGCGCGCGCTCTCGGCATGCTGGGCGCCTTGTTCGAGCGCCTGGCGAAACGCGGCGTGCTGAAGATCGACGATCCGGCGGTTGCTGCCGCGCATTTCAACTGGCTGGTGATGTCGGACGCTCTGAACCGTGCCATGCTGCTCGGTGACTACGCGATTCCGAAGCCGGCTGAACTGAAACGCCACGCACGTGAAGGCGTTCGCGTGTTTCTGGCTGCATATGGTCGGTGATTGCTACGCCTATTTCTGCGAGCGGGCGTAGTCGGGAATCTTGAAGTGACGGCGATGAGATGTCGAGATCAGCGATCGCGCTGTTTGAACCAGTCGGCGAGGTAATCGACAAAGACGCGCACCTTCGCCGGCAGGTAACGCCGGTGCGGATAGACGGCGAAGATGCCGCCGCCCGTGGGCATCTGCTTGTCGAACAGAGCGACAAGACGGCCTGACTCGATCTCAGGCTCGGCGATGAAATCAGGCAGGATGCAGAAGCCGAGACCGGAAACGGCCGCCGCACGTGCGACGACCGGGCTGTTCGCCTCGATCGGCCCGGTCACCGGCACGGTGATCACGTCGTCACCATCCTTGAAGGTCCAGTTCGACATCCAGCGGCCGTTCGTATCGATGATGCAGGGCAGGGTGGCGAGATCCTGCGGCTTGGCCGGCTGGCCGACGCGCTTCAGCAGATCGGGCGACGCGCAGACCTTGATCGAGAATGGCGACAGACGCCGCGCGATCAGCGACGAGCTTTCGAGCCGCGTGATGCGCACCGCGAGATCGTAACCTTCCTCCACGAGATCGACGAAGCGGTCGTCGAGATGGATATCGAGCACGATATCGGGATGCGCCTTGGCGAAATCGATCAGTGACTGACCGATCGGCGCGTCGGCGAAGGTACGCGCGGCTGACACCTTGATGCGGCCGCGCACATCGCCGGACGATTCGCGCACGCTGTCGGCGAGGCTGTCGATCTCGCGCACGATCTCGAGGGCGCGTTTGTAGTAGGTGTGTCCGGCTTCGGTCAGCGAGAACTGGCGCGTCGTGCGGTTGAGCAGCAGCGCGCCGAGTTCGTCTTCCAGCTCGCGCACATATTTCGACAGCAGCGCCTTGGAGCGGCCGATCTTGCGCGCCGCGGCTGAAAATCCTTCAGCCTCGACCACGTCGATGAAGGCGCGCATGCGGGTGAGAGTGTCCATCATCAACCAGTCTTTGTTGAGGAGAGGATGCGCCGCGCAAGCTTGATCAGCGTGATGTCGGAGCTTGGCGGCCCGATCAGCGATATGCCGAAGGGCGCTCCCTCGACCATGCCGAGCGGCAGGGTGATCTGTGGGAAGCCGGAGAGGCCTGCGAGGCAAAGCAGTTTCAATGCCCGCTCGCGATACGCTTGGAGCTGGTCTTGCGTCGAATTTTTCAGCGGCGCGGCGCCTGGCACGGTCGGCAGCACCAGCACCGCGCCCGGTGCGAGCAGTTCCTTCAGCTCCGCCCGGAAGAGATAACGGCGCATGGTCTCGGCTTTCTCCGCTTTGGCGTCGACCGTGCGGCCGAAGCCGAACCGGTCCTCGACGCCGGGACCGAGATTGCGCTCTTTCTTCGACAGCCATTCGCCGTGAATGTTCCACGCCTCGTGCGCCTGAATGCGGCGGAACGCCCAGTAGAGCTCGTCGATCGAGGCGGAGAAGGGGGAGATCGGCATGGCGGGACCGAGCGCCTTTTCCACGAGTGCCTTCATACGCTGATATTCTTCGGCCTCGCCCTCGCCCGCGACGAGGTCTTCGAGCGCGGAAAGCGCCAGGAGTCTGGTGAGAGGTGCTTTGTGCTCGTCGCGGCCAAGCACGATCCTGCCGACCGCTTCGTAGCTCTCGATGTCGTCGGCGAAATAGCCAAAGGTGTCGAGCGATGGCGCAAGCGGCATCGCTCCTTTCAGCGACACGCGGCCGTGCGTCGTGCGCAAGCCGATCAGGCCGCAAAAGCTTGCCGGTGCGCGGATCGAGCCGCCGGTATCGGAGCCGACCGCGGCCTCGGCAAGGCCGCCCGCGACCGCCGCTGCCGATCCCGACGAGGAGCCTCCGGTGACGCGCTCGGGTGCTGCCTTGTTCACCGGCAGTGGGTAGTGTGCGTTGACGCCCATCAGCGAGAAGGCGAGTTCGTCCGTCTGCGTCTTGCCGATGAATCGGGCGCCGGCGTCGAGCAATTCCTGCACCGCCGGCGCGGTTTCGCGCGCAACGCCATTCTCGGCCAGTTTCTCAGGATTGCCGCAGCCGGTCGGATAGCCGGCGACATCGTAAATGTCCTTGACCGCCAGTCTGACTCCTTCGAGCGGACCCACAAGCGCGCGCGTCACGGGCACTTCAGGGTAGTCGAGGAAGGCATTGAGTGGGTCGCGCGTGGGGGCCATCGTTCGATCTGCAGATACGACCTGCCGACAATTGTTCGCGCTCCAAAAAAATACAAGCGCGGGGTCCGATTTTAATTGATTGTGAAGGCGAACATCCATATATGCGCGCTTGCCCAAAGTCGCACGTGCCTGTGGGCGTCCCCCGAACCTCGAATGGCGAGGCAATCGGGACGGTACCCGGGGAGTAACGAACCCGGTCGGTTCAGCGGCCAACCGCCGATCCGAGGACGTCTTGAAGCAACGACGGTGCGGGCCTTTCTGGTCTCTGTCGGCGGTCCAATCGCCGGCAATTACTAAAGAGGCACACCCTCATTGCCGGCAGTGCGGACGGGTCTCCCATCCAAGCCAAGGCAGACAAAGCGAGCAGTCGCCGCAAGGCGCATGCTCATCGCCGCGAGACGGCGCTTCATGGTTCCGGGGTCTCCACCGGCTGGTTCCATGGATAGCGGTCCCGCCTTTGTTTGACCGCGTGGTCGCGACGCCCGAGTGGCGCGTGGATGCGCAAGCTTGACTGCGCGCGCAAGCGCGCCTGGAGAGACCGATGGCAACGCAGCGCATCCTCGATTTTCTCGCCACCCGACGTCCGAACGGCCCGTGCCTCGTCGTCGACCTCGACGTCGTGCGCGACAATTTCCGCGCCTTCGAGAAGGCGCTGCCGGACTCAAAGATTTTTTACGCGGTGAAGGCAAACCCGGCGCCGGAGATCCTGCGCCTTCTTGCCTCGATGGGCTCATCCTTCGACACCGCGTCGGTTGCCGAAGTCGAGATGGCCATGGACGCGGGTGCTTCCGCCGACCGCATCTCCTTCGGCAACACCATCAAGAAGGAGCGCGACATCGCGCGCGCCTATGAACTCGGCATCCGCCTCTTCGCGGTCGACGCGAAGGAGGAGGTCGAGAAGATTGCGCGTGTCGCTCCCGGCGCTCGCGTGTTCTGCCGCGTGCTGACCGACGGCGAGGGCGCCGAGTGGCCGCTCAGCCGCAAGTTCGGCTGCGTGCCGGCGATGGCGATCGAGGTGCTGCGTCACGCGAAGGCGCTCGGCCTCGACGCGTACGGCGTGTCGTTCCACGTCGGGTCGCAGCAGACCGACCTGACCGCCTGGGATCGTGCGCTCGCCGACGCGAGAGAAGTTTTCGCGACGCTGGCCGAGGAAGGCATCGTGTTGAAGATGGTCAATATGGGCGGCGGCTTCCCGACGCGCTACCTGAAGGACGTGCCGGCGGCGCAGGCCTACGGTCAGGCGATCTTCTCGGCGCTGCGCAAGCACTTCGGCAACCGCATCCCGGAGACGATCATCGAACCGGGCCGTGGCATGGTCGGCAATGCCGGCGTGATCAAGTCGGAAGTCGTGCTCATCTCGAAGAAGGCCGAGAACGACAATGTGCGTTGGGTCTTCCTCGACATCGGCAAGTTCGGCGGTCTCGCCGAGACGATGGACGAGGCGATCCGCTATCCGATCGTAACGCCGCGTGACGGCGACGAGACCGCGCCTTGCGTGCTCGCCGGCCCGACCTGCGATTCGGCCGACGTCATGTACGAAAAGACGCCGTACCCGCTGCCGCTCTCGCTCACCATTGGTGACGAGGTGCTGATCGAGGGGACCGGCGCCTACACGACGACCTACGCCTCGGTCGCCTTCAACGGCTTCGAGCCGCTCCGATCCTATGTGATCTGACAGTTCCAGACCGGACTGTCAGAGAACCCCGCCGCCGGGAGCTGTCCCGGCGACGGGTTCGCTTGTGGACCAGACTTCCGCTCGTGGAGGATTTTTCGAAATGCCTGCTCGTTTGCTGAATACCCTCTCATCCGGCCTCACGCGCCACCTTCTCCGGGGGGAGAAGACGATGGCTGCGACGTTTGCGCCCTCCGCTCCCTATGGGGAGCAGGGTGGCTCGCGCGACGTGCCGGCTGAGAGGGGAAGCCTTTCCCTGTTCGCCGAGACCGCTGGCGACGCCGTTCAGCGCGAGGTTCTGCTCGACCGCGCCATGGGCACTAAGCGCAAGCGCAAGTCTTCGGAGAAGCTGCGCCGCGGCCGCCGTCCGTCCGAAGGCATGGCCTTCGTTGCGCGCGATGGCGCCGGCGCGATGGTCGGCACCGTGCGGCTGTGGGACATCGCGGCGGGCGACGATGGTCGCGGCGCGCTGCTGCTCGGCCCGCTCGCTGTCGATCCGTCGCTGAAAGGTGCTGGCATCGGCTCGGCGCTGATGCGTGCGGCCATCTCGGAAGCGCGCCGCCTCGGCCATAAGGCGATCCTGCTGGTCGGCGACGCGCCGTACTACGGGCGCTTTGGTTTCTCGGCGGAGAAGACTGGCGAACTGGCGATGCCGGGCCCGTATGAGCGTCACCGCCTTCTGGCGCTGGAGCTTGTCCCAGGGGCGCTCGACGGCGCGCGCGGCGTAATCCGGGCGACCGGACGGAAGACCAAACAGTTGAGTGCGGCGGCCTGAGACGGCTAGTAAGCGTTCTCGAGTTTATGAGATCGGGCGGCGCGGATTACGAGGATCCGCGCCGCCCTTTCTGTTTGAACTACAGCAGCGACTGCAGCGCCATGGCGACGGACATGTCGCCTTCGATCTTGATCTTGCCGGTCATGAAAGCCGAGGTTGCCGACAGGTCGCCAGAGATCAGGTCCTCGAAATCCGATAGCGACAGCTTGATCGTGCAGTCCGCCGGGCCATCCGTGGTGGAGATCGTGTTGCCGTCGATGACGATCACGCCGTCCGCACCCGTGTCGAACTTCACCGACCGCTCAAAGCCTGCGCTCTCGACCTTCGACTTCAGCTTGGCTGCAATGTCCTGAATGCTCATGGAAACTCCTCGTCCTTAGGCGCGATGCGCGGATGAACTGATGTGCCCCGCCTGACGGCCAAGGGCAAGCGATGCGCGGCATCTAGCTTGTGATTGACGTTTACGTCAACGTTCATTAGCGTTGAAATTAGTGGCGCTGCAGATGTTTTTCGTGGTGCCGGGGAGGAGAGACCGCACGCATGCCCTATCGCAGCATCCTGCGCGAGAATTGTTTTTCCGGTGAAGTGCATGTCGTTACCGGTGGTGGTTCCGGCATCGGCCGCTGCATCGCGCATGAGCTGGCAAGCCTCGGCGCGCACGTCATCATCACCGGTCGCAAGCAGGAAAAGCTGGATGCGGTGCAGGCGGAAATCGCCGAGGACGGCGGCAGCGCCGAAGTCCGTGCCTTCGACATCCGCGACGAGGAGGCGGTGAAGGCCGCGGTTGCCGCGATCGTTGCCAGAAACGGACGCATCCACGGGCTAGTCAACAATGCCGGCGGGCAGTTTCCCGCGCCGATGGCGGCGATTTCCAAGAAGGGTTTCGAGGCCGTCGTCGCCAACAATCTGACCGGCGGCTTCCTTGTCATGCGCGAAATATTCGAGCAGTCGATGAAGACGCATGGCGGCGCGATCGTGAACATGGCCGCCGACATGTGGCGCGGCATGCCCGGCATGGCGCATTCGGGTGCAGCGCGTGCCGGCATGGTGAACCTCACCAAGACCGCCGCGTATGAATGGGCGCATGCCGGCGTGCGCGTGAACTGCGTCGCGCCCGGCTGGATCGCGTCGTCCGGCATGGACACCTAT
>DATJTE010000011.1:0-2952 GCA_035503715.1 Rhizobiaceae bacterium
TCCACCCTGGGCTACTTTCCTCGCTTCCTCCGGGAGCGTATCGCGGTGCAACTGGTTCAAACCGCTCGCCGGACGCGCCATTCGAGCGGGGCTTCGTCGTACCTCAATCGATCGTCTGCTTCAGCTTGAGATCGCGCGACGATCCGCCCACGCTCACCGTGCGTTTGCCGTTCGCAAGCACCCATTTCTGGTTTGCGGTCGACCAGTACTGCAGTTGCCGCTGTGCGACGTGCAGCGTTACGGTCTTTTGCTGGCCTGCGTTGAGATGAATGCGGTCGAAGGCGACCAGCGCCCATACCGGAACCTGGACGCCGTTCGGAATATCGGCCGGAGCTCCGAGATAAACCTGCGGCACTTCGTCGGAATCCACGTTACCCGAGTTCCTGATGTTGACCTTCACGTCGAGGCCGCCATCGGCAGCTTTGGCGACGTGCAGGCCCGAGTAATCGAAAGTCGTGTAGCTAAGCCCAAAGCCAAACGGGAAGAGCGGATCGATGCCTTCCTTGTCGAACCAGCGGTATCCGATATTCACGCCTTCGCTGTAAGTCGTCTTTCCGTCCACGCCCTTCGCGGAGCGCTCGGGATACTTCGGATCGGTCGCGCAATAATCTTCAAGGCGCTTGCCCCAGGTGACGGGCAGGCGTCCGGCGGGGCTCGTCTTGCCCAGCAGCAGATTCGCTGTCGACCAGCCGCCTTCGTCACCGGGCCACCACATTTCCAGAATCGCCTTCACCTTGTCGGCCCAGGGCAGCGCCACCGGCTGGCTGGTGTTGAGGACGACGATCGTGTTGGGGTTGGCGGCGGCCACTTCTTCGACCAGCTTGTCCTGGTCGCCGGGCAGGCCGAAGACAGGCGTGAGCCGCGTCCACACAAAGACGACTGCGGTTCTGGCATTCTTCGCCGCGGCGATCGCGGCTTCGTGATCGGACTGCCGTTGTTCGGGCGTATACCAGTTCAGCCGCACCTGCACCGGCGAATTGGATGTGTCTGGGCTGATCTTGATCTCGATCTGGTGCGGTCCCGCGGTCAACTCGACAGAGCGGCGCACGTTGTCCAGGCCGTCGGTCGTCGGAATTACGTTGTCCTGGTTGGCCTGCAGAATGTCGCCGTGCACGCCGCCCTGGAATGCGCCGGTGCGCGCCAGCGGCTTGCCGTCGACGTCGATATTGGCGTCGGTTCCGAGCGCCTGCAGATAGATCCAGTAGTCGCCTGCGTGCGGCGGCGTGAGCGTGCCGCTCCACGTGATGGTCGAATTGGGTGGGAGCGCGTTGCCGCCCTTCACGGTGAAGTTCAGTTGATCGTCGGCTGCCGGCTCAGCCCCGCCTGCGCCGCCGGTCGTTGTGCGCAGCAGTCCCGGCTTGCCGTCGTGGCTTAGAGCGCTCGCGGGAACGGGTGTGCCGGTCATGTCGTCGTTTACGGCGAACTTGATGTTCTCGTTGCCCGAGATCTTTTTGATTGCGTCGTAGGGGCCGACCTGCCGCTGCGGCAGACCTACGGATCGCTCGCCGTTGATGCCGATCGAGTCGATCTGGCCGGCGGTGGGGCCGATCAACACAACCGAATCCAACTCGCCGGCCTTCAACGGCAAGGCGCCGCCTTCGTTTTTGAGCAACACTGCGGCTTCTTCGCCGGTTTTCTCGATCACCTTGGCGTTCGGCTCGATGTCCTGCGCAGTGACGTCGTGCTTCTGCATGCCGTCCATGTAGCCGAAGTGGACGATCTCATAAAGCACATGGCCGGCCGCGCGCGTGACAGTGGCTTCGCTCACCGTGCCGTCTTTCAGGGCCTCGGGCATTTTCTCCGGGCTGAGCTTCACGCCGAATCCGCCGCCTCCGCCGAATCGCGCCGGCGGGGGCTCTTCAGGAATGTGCCCGCCGAACATGTTGGCGACTGCAGCGCCAGCGGCACGTGCCGGCGGCGGCGGTGCAGCCGGCTCGGAGTCGAAGAACGAAGGCAGCGAGAAGCCGCCCATCCGCGTCGCTCCCGGCATCTCCATGTCGAGGCCTTCGTTGATGAAGCTGACGGCATGCACCGCCCCCCAGTCGGAGGTTACGAAGCCCTTGAAGCCGAGCTGGTCGCGCAGGATCTTGACCAGCGTGTCCTTGTTCCCGCAGGCGTAGGGGCCGTTGATTTTGTTGTACGAACACATGATCGACGAAACGCCGGCTTTGACGGCGGCGTCGAAAGGCGCGACATAGATCTCGTGCAGCGTCTGGTCGTCAATGAAGATGTTGGAGGCATTGCTGTCGTACCCCACGTAGTGCTTGACCTGCGCCATGACGTGCTGCGACTGGATGCCGCGAATCTCGGCCGCGCCGATCTGCGAGGTGAGGAACGGGTCTTCCCCGAAGGTGTTGTAGCCGCGGCCGAACTCGAGATCGCGATCGATATTCACGAACGGCTGCAGCGCGACGTCGATGCCGAGGGCGCGAGCTTCGCGGCCGATGACAAGGCCGTTTTCTTCGGCGGTCTTCACGCTGAATGTCGCGGCCACGCCCATGGTTGCGGTCTCGCCCTGCGATGGATGGCGCGTGAGCACGCCGGGAGGGCCGTCGGCGAAGCGCAGGCCGGGAATGCCGAGGCGCGGCACGCCGGCCATGTATCCGGCCTGTCCCTGATACACGGATGGATCCTCTTTCGTTCCGTGGATCAGCGTGAGCTTTTCTTCGAGCGTCATCTGGCTCAACAGCTTGTCGACGCGCGCGTCGCCGGTCACGACTGGGACTGTCTGGGCAGTGAGCGTGAGGCTCATTGCCAGCAAGGCGAGGGCGCCAACTGCGCGGGTGACCAGGACGAACCGGCCGTTTTCAGATGAGTACATCGTTTGCCCCCTTTTAAGAAAGTTGCGGCGGAATCTCTGGGGCGCCGTCGAAAGATGCAGCCCTCGGTATAAAACGGTTGAGCAGCGCTCCGCCTGCCGGCAAGCAGTGTAGAACATTCGCGAGCGGGCAG
>DATJTE010000012.1:0-17162 GCA_035503715.1 Rhizobiaceae bacterium
CTTGGCAGCCTGTTGTTTGGCCGTGTGCGTGACGACATCGGCGCATGGGTCGGGCTGTTTGGCAGTAAGAATGCGTTTGCGGCGGTCGCGGCTGGGCTGGCGATCTGCTCGATCGCGCTTCTGCTCGACCGGAGTGCGTCCCGCTTGCTCCGGTTGGCTGCACTCGCCGGTCTCCTATCCGCGGGGCCAGTTCTGGTGCTTGCGCAGTCCGTCGGCACCATGACGATCGTTCTTCCCGCGATCGCTGTCGCTGCTGTGATCATGGCCAGCCGCCGGATGAGCGGGGGTCAGAAGGTTCTGGCCGCGATTGTCGTCGCCCTGGTTGCCGTGATTGGCTCGATGCTTCTGATCGTCCACGGCGAAGCGCTCTTCGCGAACTACCTCGAATTCTCCGGCAAGGACGTCACGCTAACCGGCCGCACCGATCTTTGGGATGTGGGGCGGGACCTGATCGGCGAGAACCCCTGGCTGGGCCTCGGCTACCAGGCCTTCTGGGTGCAGGGAAACGAGATGGCCGAGGTCTTGTGGGCGATGTTCGACATCGACGCCCGGAAGGGGTTCAACTTTCACAATACCTACATCAACAATGCCGTCGAGATCGGCCTTGTCGGGGTCGGCCTGCAGGTGCTGCTGTTCTATGGCGCCTTTTTCGGGGTGATCGGCTGGGCGTTGCGCGCACCATGTCCGGAGAACGCTTTTCTCGCGGCGTTCCTCGCTTTCCTGATTGCCGGAAGCTTCATCGAGGTTGTCGTTTTCTTCCAGTTCAGCATTGCCTCCATCGTGGCTGTGGCCGCCTTCGTCTACGCGTCTCGGTATCGCGAATGGCGCAGGGAAAGCACCCGGTTTTCCGAGCCTTTACGCGTTACCGGCGACCTCATGAGGTTGCCGCGTCATCCCGGCTCCGGGCAGGCATGGGGAGCGCGGCCATGACGCCGGTTGTCACATTCGTCATCCCGGTGCGTCATCAGGACAACGCGAAGGATTGGCATGCGCTGAAGGCCAATCTCGCGCAGACCATCGCCTCGATCGCCGGGCAGACGCATCCGGGCTGGCGCGCGGTGATCGTTGCGAACGATGGAGCCGATTTGCCGAAAGTGCCGACGAAGTTCGAGATCGTTCGCGTCGACTTCCCGCCAAACGCGCTGCACGAGCAGCGCGGCGCCGACAAGGAGACGTTCTATGAGGCGTTTCGCGTCGACAAGGGGCGGCGCGTGCTGAAGGGGATGCTGGCCGTTCCCGACTCCCGCTTCTTCATGATCGTCGATGATGACGATCTCGTCAGCAACCGGATCGTCGAATTCGCTGCCCGCAACACGTCCTGTCCCGGCTGGACGATCTCCAGGGGATATTCCTGGAGCGCGAATGGCAGCCTGCTGTTCGACCTGCCGGACTTCCACCACTATTGCGGCACGTCGTTGATCGTCCGTTCCGACCTCTATCGCCTGCCGGAACGGTTCGAGGATGCATCCCTCGAATTCGTGACGACGCGGCTCGGTGGCCACCGGCGCATCGTCGAGCTTCTCGCCGAGGAGGGAAATCCGCTTCAGCCTTTACCCTTCCATGGCGCCATCTATCGCATCGGCCATGCAGGCGCGCATAGCGGCTCCTCGGATGTGCTCGGCATGTATTTCCTGAAGCCGGAAATGTTCGCGCGGCCGCACAAGCTCGTCACCAATCTGTTCAGGCTGAAATTCGTCAACCGCGCCGTTACGGCCGAATTCTTCGGACCGCCGCCGCGACCCGCTGTGCCCGAGCGCGCCGAAGGGGAGGGTGTTTTCAGTGAACGCTGAAGGCATCGCGCGGCGGCTTTTCAAAGGCAGCATCTGGGTCAGTGCGGCCCGCGCCATCACCAATGTGCTGGCGGTGCTCAGCACCTTCGTCCTGGCGCGCCTGCTCGATCCTTCGGATTTCGGACTGGTTGCGCTGGCAACGACGATGCTGGCGCTAGTCACGGCGTTTACCGAAGTCTCGATGAACGAGGCTCTGGTCCGGCACCAGGACCCGACACCGCAACATTTCAGCTCGGCCTGGACGGTGAACGCGCTGCGTGGCTTGCTGGTCTTCGCGCTTTTCGCGGCGATCGCGCAACCGGCCGCGGCATTCTACGACGAACCGCGGCTAATGCCGGTAATGTTCGCGCTCGGCGCCGGCATCCTCGTCTTCAGCCTCGGCAATCCGCGACGCATCATGCTCCAGCGCGACCTGGTCTTCTGGCAGGACTTCGTGCTGAACGTGTCGCAGAAGCTGGTCGGCGTGATCGCCTCGATCGCGATCGCCTGGATCTATCGGTCCTACTGGGCGTTGGTCGTTGGCATCGTGCTCAGCCAACTCACCTATTTCGCGCTTTCCTATCTGATCCTGCCGTTCCGCCCGCGCGTGACGGTGAAGCATGCGCGCGAACTGATGTCGTTCTCGATCTGGCTGACGCTTGCCCAGATCGTCAACACGCTGAACTGGCGCTTCGATCATCTGCTGGTCGGCAAGTTTCTCGGCCGCGCCGATCTTGGCTACTATTCGGTCGGTAGCAATCTCGCCGCGATGCCGACGCGCGAGCTCGCTTTTCCGCTGACCATGACGATCTTTCCCGGCTTCGCGATGATCGCCGGAAACCGCCCGCGTCTCGCTGCCGCCTATCAGCGCGCGCAGAGCTTCGTCTCGGCGATCGCGCTGCCTTCTGGCATCGGCGCGGCGATCCTTGCCGATCCGCTTGTGCGGCTCGTCATGGGCGAGAAGTGGGAGCCGGCGATCTTCATCATTCAGGCGCTGGCGGCGGTCGTTGCGTTGCAGACGCTGGGTTCGTTGGTGCAGCCGCTGGCCATGGCGCTCGGCCAGACGCGATTGCTCTTCATCCGCAGCGCGCAGATGCTTGCGCTCCGCCTGCCGATCGTCATTTTCGGCCTCTACATCGACGGGCTGCGCGGCCTGGTGCTGGCGCGCATCGCGACGGGACTGATTGGCGCACTGGTCGACATGCTACTGGTGAAGCGCTTCACCGGCCTTACGGTTACCAGCCAGCTCGCGGTAAACCTGCGCGCGCTTTTGAGCGTGACTGCGATGGTCATCGGCGCGCTTTTGCTCGGGCACGAAATCTCCTTCGATCGCACCACGACTGGTCTCGTCCAGGAGGTTGCGACCGTCGGGATGACCTGTGCACTCCTCTACAGCTTGACCACGCTGGTGCTTTGGCAACTGGCCGGTCGGCCGCTTGGGCCGGAAGCGCAGATCATCGAGCTGGCTCGAAACATCTTCAGGCGGCTCGGTTTCAGCAGGGGCCGAAGCGCATGAAGCTAGCGGAACAGCACGACGTGAAAAGGACCGGCCGATGAATGCCCAGCCGCAGCGCGTGACCATGGATGCCGATCCGCGCCTTGCGCTGGTCGACAGACTGCAGGATGCAATCCACGCCTGCATCGCGGAATACATGACCGGCGAACCGTTCGCACTGGTCGACTTTCCCGACTATCGCAATGTCGGCGATTCCGCGATCTGGCTTGGCGAGATCGAATATTTCCGTTCGAACTTCCGGGCGAGGCCTGCATACGTCTCCGCGTTGACCGACTTTTCGCCTGAGGAACTCGACGAGGCCGTCCCCTCTGGGCCGATCTTCATTCACGGCGGTGGCAATTTCGGCGATGTGTGGGGCGGGCACCAGGATCTGCGCGAACGCATCCTCGAGCGCTGGCCCGACCGGCTCGTCGTCCAGCTTGCCCAATCGATCCACTACAGCTCAATGGAACGGGCCGAGCAAACGGCGCGGATCATCGCCAAGCACAAGAATTTCGTTCTGCTTGTCCGCGACGTCGAGTCGAAAGAGTTCGCCGAGCGGCATTTCGACTGCGAGGTCAGACTCTGCCCGGACATGGCGTTTTCGATCGGCCCGATCGAACCGGTGGGGCAGGTCGAATTTTCAGTGCTGGCAATGTTGAGGACAGACGTCGAGCGGGTCGGGTCGCACGATTTCAGCCCTTATCCCGATATTCCAGTAGAGGACTGGATCACCGAACCGCGGACAAGGATGCGCGCGGTGAAGGCGCTGGCGCTGGCCGGCGCGGCCGCGAGCTTCCAGTTTGATCGGTTCAAGGCTGCAAAGTTCGACGCCGCTGCGAACGAACGCTTGCGGCGCGGCGTCAGGCAGCTTTCGCGCGGCAGCGCCATCGTCACCGATCGCCTTCATGTCCATATCATTTCGCTGCTGCTCGGCCGGCCGCACACCACGCTGGACAACAGCTACGGCAAGGTTGGCCGCTTCATGGCCGCTTTCTCCGGCGGGACGGATTTGTCCCATCGGGCGGAGTCGCTTGACGACGCGATCGCGTGGGCGCGAGCGCAGGCCGAGCGTTTCGAAAGGCAAAGCGCCGCCTGAAGGTTCCGCGCTAGGCGACCTGCCGGCGTGACCGCACAAATCCATGCAGGGCCGCGAGCGCGCGTTCGGTCGCTTCGGCAATTTTCTCGTCGCGGCTGAGCTGCGGTTCGCACGTGGCGAGCTTGCGGAGCTGTCGCGCGGCCCGGTAGGTCAGCAGTTTGTTCAACGGATGGAAGACGGCATGCTGGTTGATGCGGCCGGCGCGCCCGCTCATGCTGCCGCGGCCGCCCGTGAGGCTCACATAAAGCTCCATGATGTTCGTCGGCGCGAGCTCGTGGTGGCGAACCTCCAGCGACAGGGCGCCTGACCAGTCGCGCCATTTTCGGTGATGGGCGCGGTTGATTGGCCACACCGCCACCCACGGCGTGCGCAGCGCGTCCGCGACGATCGCGCCATGCATGGCCTCGGTGATGAGGAGTCGGGTCGCGCGAAGCTCGGAAATGACCGTCTCCACATTGGCTCGCGGATCGATCAGCTTGATGCCGGCGAGCCGGCAGGCCTCTTCCCAGAGCCCACGGTCGAGGCTCTCATAGTGTGGCATGAACGCGACGTCGATCGGCGCTGTGGGTTTCGGCAAATCCAATGCGCGCAGCAGGATTGCCGCGTCGCAGATCGCCTTTTCTGCGGGTATACCGAGAAGCGAGGCAGATTCCGGACCACGCACGAACACGATCTCCCAACTGCCGTCATGCACGTCCGGAAGTGCGGTGTAGCCGGCGTAACCGGCGCCCATCACGATCTTGCGGGCATGCCCGGGGAAATTGTTCCAGAGGATCGATCCGATCCCGAGAAACAGTTCGTTCTCGTTGCCGTCGAGGAATCCGGCCGGGAGAAGCTTGCGCCACATATACGGGTTCAGCTCGTCACCGAAGTTCGGGACTTTGCCCTTGAAATAGACAAGCTTCATGACGGCTTTCCGTATTGCAGATCAGGATTTGTTCGTGCGGAGCCGGTGTGTCAGTCGAGGCCGCACGCAACCGACTCCGGGAACTGGCACTCTTCGCCAAGCTTGGTGAAGGCGACACGATCGACCTTCAGCGTTACCGGGGCGCCGGGATCCTTGAACGTGCCCAGCCATTCGCTCATCGTGTCGCTGCCCCAGATGCTGACGAAGATTTTCTGCGGGTTGGCGGGAAGATCATCGCTCGACACTTCGTGCGCCAGTTTGCCGTTGACGTACCAGCGCATGCGGCTCTCTTCCCAGACGAAAGCGTAGTCGTTGAACTGGCCGTCGGTGCCGCCGGGAACGTCGATCGACTCGCCGTGTTTCGCCTTGCCGGCGACGAATGTGTTGACGGTAATTTTCGACGTGTCTTGCAGCAGCACCTCGAAGTCGATCTCGTCATGCTGCGGCTTGCCGATATAGGTGAAGAACGCGCCATTCAAACCGACGCCCGAACCCGTTTTGATCCGCGCTTCGTAGGTGCCGTAATGGTAGCGTTTTTGTGATTGCACTTCGCCGCAGGAATAATCGCGTTCCTTGAACGGCTGTTTCACAAAGTGAAGCTTGAGCACGCCGTCCGAGAGCGCCACCTGACGCTTCGACCAGGTGCAGTTTTGCCACTTGCCGTTGACCCAGCCGTCCGATGCGAACCAGCGTGACTTGTCGAAGGTCGAAAAGTCATCGACGAAGGATGTGTTTTCCTGCGACAGCGCGATTCCGGTGGAGCCGGAAAGACAAAGCGCGAGCGCCAGGCCACGCGCTGTAAGCTGCTTTACAATCGGGGTTTTTCGCTTTTTGTCCGGCCGTTCGATGTGCATCGGCGATACCTTTCAAGAGAGCGACATCGACTGTCCCCTTGACGCGCCGCGCTGATTTTCCCGCCATGCCCGTGCTGCATTGCAACAAAGGATGCCATCATCGAGCTGCCGGTTCAACCGCGTTGATTTGCTTGGAGTTCACGTTTTGCCTCGCACCGTCATTTAAGAGGAAGTGGCGCAGTTTCCTCTGCAGGTTGTTGCAATGCAAAATGCGCGGCGTTATCCTTGTCGTGGCGGGTACAGGAGTTCGAAATGAATGTCCGTCCCGCCCGCGCGCGAGGGCCGTCGATCTCGCCCGCTCGACGATCCGCTTCCCTGCTTCATTGCCCGTTGAGTAAACGCGCTTGACTTCAGCGCCGCTTATTTCCGTCATCATGGCGAACTATCGCGGGGCCGACTACCTGCCTGCCGCGATGGCGTCCGTTCTTGCCCAGACGCAAGGCGATCTCGAGCTCATCGTCGTCGACGATGCATCGCCCGACGGCAGTGCAGACGTTGTCGCGGCAGTGGCGGAAAACGATGCGCGCGTGAAGCTGCTCGTCGCGCCCGAAAATGGCGGGCCGGGCGCTGCCCGCAACGCCGCGCTCGAACAGGCGCGCGGCGAGTGGATCGCGATTGTCGACTCCGATGATATTCTCCACCGCGAACGCTTCGAGCGTTTGCTTGCGGCGGCGCGGCATCTGAGCGCGGACGCCATTGCAGACGATCTTCTGTATTTCTCCGAAACGGATCTGAGTGGCGGGGCAACGCTGCTCGGCGCATACGCTTCATCAGCGGCGCGGCAGATATCGGCGGCCGAGTTCATCGTCAGCAACACCGCAGGCCGCGGGCTGCCACCGCTCGGCTATCTCAAGCCCATGTTCCGGCGAGCCCGTCTCGGACAGCTCCGTTACGACGAGACGGTCCGCATCGGCGAGGACTATGATTTTCTGCTGCGCTTCCTGCTGGAGGGAAGGCGTTTCTTTCTCGCCTCCACGCCGTTCTACCTTTACAGGCGGCACGCGGGATCCGTGTCGCACCGGCTCTCCGAAGCCCACCTGGCCGCGATGATCGAAAACCACCGTGCTCTCTTCGGGCGCGGTTATGCTCTCTCCACTGATCTGCGCGGTCTGCTCCACCGGCGCTTTGAGGTGTTGAACGAAGGGCTCGAGTATGAGCGCCTTGTCGCATCGGTGAAACGAAAGGATGTTGCAGAAGCCTTTCGGCAGCTAACGGCGCGGCCTTCGCTGATCCGGCCGCTGGTCGCATCGGCGCGTGAGCATTTTTCGCGGCGCGGAAGAGAACGCGAAAGGGAACGTTCGCCGAAGCTCGTTTTCCTGACCGCCAATGCATATGCATCAGGCCCCTCGCGGCTGCCGGCGGCGTTCCCCGAAGCAACCACGATCGAAACGATTCAGGTGCCTGACTATGCCGAACCCGGGACTAACCGGGACGCCACCGCCGAGACGCGCCCTCTATGGTCGAGGCTGGCGCACCTCGGCGCGAGACACGAGCTGGGCCTGGTCGCCCACGGGCTGGCCGGCCTGTACGCGGCTTCCTTTGTCGCGAAGCCTCACGACATCGTCTTCCTTGCCGATGAAAATGACGATCAGCAGCGGGCGCTTCGCCTGGCGAGGAGCCTCGGCGCTCGCGTTCTCGACGGCGGGCGCATGCCTCCGGCGGCCAACGATGCTCCCCCGCATGGCGATCAGCGTCGGGCGACGACGGATCTGCGGCCGAGCGTCCGCGTATCATGACCATGGCTGGTGCAGCGATGAATGTTCCCGAACTCGTCCACGTCCGAACCCCGACCTACAAGCGGCCGGAAGCGTTGCGCCGCTGCCTGGAGTCGTTGATCGCCCAGGGCTGGCAAAACTGGGTGTGTGACGTCTTCGATGACGACCGCGACGCGGGTGGGTTGGAGGTCGTCACGCAAATTGCCGATCCGCGCATCTTCTATCATCATAACCAGCCGCAGCTCTTCGCGTCGAAAAATATCGACCAGTGTTTCTCGCGCCGGAACCCGCACGGTGCGCGCTATTTCTGCGTCGTCGAGGACGACAATTTTATCCTCCCCACGTTCATGGAAGAGAACGTCGCCATCTGCCGCGCTGAGGTTGCGAAGGTCGTCTTCCGAAATCAGCTTGTCGAATTCAACAGCGGCACACCGAATGCCGCGCTCAGTTCATTCGGCATTCTCGACGAGATGTTCAAGGAAGGGTTTTACGAACCCGACGAATTCCGCCTGTCACTGTTGCCCGGCATCGGCATCTCCAATGGCGGCGTATTCTGGACCGACGATGCGCGCAGTGAGCTCGAGATCGGTTACGATTGCACCGCGACGCTGCAGGAATACATGCGCACCTTCTCGATCGACGATCGGGTCTACGTCGCCATGCAGCCGCTCGCCGTGTGGGCACAGAACGGCGAGCAGACGACGCGCAATCTGGAGATCGGCGCGTCTTACATGAAACGGGAGCTCGATCTGAAACGCGCTGTTCAGGTGCTGCAGAACGAGGCCTGGCGGCTGGCGCAGCCTTCAGAGAGGAAGGCGTTCCTGAAGTCGGACCGGTTCGCTTATGAACCGCGGCTTCGCGCGCAAGGCATGGTGAAAGGACTGATATCGGCCAGAGTGGGGAGGGTGCTCGGCGCGCGCGAGAAGTTGGACTTGATCGGCCGTGGTCTGCTCATCCGCTTTGGCGGACGCCTAACCGAGGATTTCCAGCAGTTTGTCGAAAGCCGCAAGCGAGCCTTCGCAAGGCATGCTCAAGGTTAACGGCTCGGCGCTTTACGGGCGGCCAGCTTTCCGGCTAGAGTCTCCACGCGTGGGGCGCCGCCGTCTGGGAACAACATCCCGCGGCCGAAAATTTATGGCGCGCCATGGGCTACAGGAAATTCCGTAACGATGACGGCCCGCAGTTCGGGCCGCCCTTCCTGGGATTTCTCATTAGCCTCTCGGTAACGGGCATCGCGCTGCTGACCATGGCAGAACCTCGAGGCCCGATCGGTGCGCTCCGATCGTCGCCGGCAGCGGCCACGCAGCCGATGGAAGAGACAGAAGCGTTACCTGCAGAACCCTACCAGAGTTTGCCTGCCGGCGATGTGGACAGCGTCGCGACATCCGCGATGACAAACGGCAATGGTGAGACAGGCCCGGTCGATACCGTCTCTTCAAACGAGGCGCCTGCAGCCGCTAAATGCAACGTCGACCTCTGCGCCAAGGCGTATAAAAGTTTTCGTGCTTCCGATTGCACCTACCAGCCCTTCGAAGGCGAGCGGCGGCTCTGCGCGCGGTAGGGTCGTTCGCGCACTACGAGCTGGCCGGTCGATGGGTTGATGCAAAGCGCCAGCCCCAGCGCAGAAATCTCCCGAGAAACCAGGCAATAAGGGCGGCAATCGCAAAACCGGCGCCAGCCCAGCCGAGCCCCTCGATCGTCACCGGCACCGCCGGGCGAAAGTCACGCCATGTCCCGGCAAGCGTCGCCTCGTCACTGTCGGCGAGCACGACCGGCTGCCAGAAGGGCGAGGCTGCGGCAAAATCCGCCTGCTGCCGTAGCAGCGTTTGGAATCTCTCGATCGACGCAGACGCGCTCTCGCCGCGATCCCGGAAGAGCGGTTCGGGAGATTGCGCATGCCTGTCGAGCGCTTCCTCGCGGGTCAGGCCGTTCGCCGCGGCATCGCGGTCGAACTCGGCGACGACTCGGCCGAGTTCCTCGATCGCGCCGCCAATGCGTTGCCGGTACTGCTGCGCGAATTCAGGCAGTTGCGACGCACTGACCGCGCCGCCTAGTGCCACCACGAGGATCAGATTTTGCCTGATTGCACCCATGCTCGCGATCCTGGCTGCTTCAGCCTGAAAACCCGTTGAAGTAAGATCGGTTCCGCGCCGCCTAGCCCGGTGGGCGGGCGGTGGCCTCCTTGCCATATTGGCCGCGCTCGAAGATCACGACGACGACAAGCGCGATGATCAGCGGGATGATCAGGTAGAACAGCCTAAAGACGATCAGCGCGGCCATGACCTGGGCCTCGTCCATGGTGGAGAGCCCCTTGAGCGCCACATATTCGAACACGCCGATGCCGCCGGGCGCATGGGTGATCGAGGCGATCGAGAAAGCGACGAGGAAAACGCCTAATACGACGATGAAGCCTGGATTGCCGTCGGCCGGCAGCGCGAAATAGAGAATGCCGGCCGCGCCGAGCAGCTCCAACGGGCCGATGGTCAACTGACGCCAGACGATCGGCAGCCGCGGATAATAAACCTCGAAGGCGCCGATCTTCAGGGGCCGGAAGTGCACCCAGCTTCCGTAGACGTAGAGCGCGACCAGCGCCAGCAACACGCCACCGCCGATGGACGTGACAAACCAGGGCAAAGCATCGCCGAAACGATCGAACAGGTCGGGCTCGAGGATCAGCACGATGCCGAAGGTGAAGACGGTGGCGAGGATGAAGGTGAACCAGCACATCGCGACGAGCACGCCGACCTCCTGCGCCGACAGGCCACGCGAACCGTAGGCGCGATAGCGGATGACGGCGCCGGAAAACACCGAGCCGCCAATATTGTGCGACAGCGCATATGTCGTGAAGGAGCAGAGCGAGACGAAGAGGAACGAGACCCGTTTGCCGATATGGAGCAGCGCGATGTGGTCGTAGCCGGCGAGCGCCGCATAGGCGACGCAGGCGGAGCCGAGCGCGAGGAGGTAGCGGTGCGGGGGGATCTGGGTAAGTTCGTCCCAGATGTCGTTGAGGGAAAGCCCGCGTAGCTCGTGAAAGAGCAGCCAGATTGACAGGACTACCGCTGCCGATCCGATCACCGGCCAAATGAATTTCCGCCACTTCATCAGGGGTGCAGGTCTTCCTTTTCGATGTTTCGCTCGCCGCCCCGCGCGGACCCAAGCTTGCCTATAAAAACACACCAAGCCCGACATGGCGAGCTTCCGATGGGTGAGACGGTGCCGAATTGTTTCGCCGGCTCTTGGTGATTCGAACCTCGGCTGGTACTCTGTCGCCAACAGAAAGAACAGCAGCGCTGCAGCGTCCGGGTTTCGGTTCGCGCGGCGCGCGAAGGGACAAAGAGTGGAAGACCCCAGCAGCGGCGCGATTGCGCCAGCCGGCGGGGCGCCACGGGATGCCGCGAAAAGCGCGGTTCCCCCTGCCGGGCAACCGAGCCCGGCGGGCAGCACGTCCGGATCGGACGGGCGCGGCGCACCCGGGCACAAATCGAAGAAACGCCGCAAGCGCCGGCGCGGCCGCAAGGTTTTCGCGCGCGACGGAGTGACGCCCGCCAACGGGCGGCCGAGCGTGCCCGAGCCGGCCGTGGAGCCGTCACCCGCGGCGATCCAGCCTCCCGTTCAACCGCCCCCTCTGCCGATACTCGTTCCACGGCGGACCTATCAGCATGATCTGCCGGTCTTCGCCGCGCTCGACCTCGGCACCAACAATTGCCGGTTGCTCGTTGCGCTGCCGAGCAGGCCCGGACAGTTCCGCGTGATCGATGCGTTCTCCCGCATCGTGCGGCTCGGCGAGGGATTGTCTCTCACCGGTCGCCTCAGCGAGGCGGCAATGGACCGCGCAATCGAGGCGTTGAAGATTTGCGGCGAGAAACTGCGGAACCGGCGCATCGCCAAAGCCCGGCTGATCGCCACCGAGGCCTGCCGCTCGGCATCGAACGGCGCGCACTTCCTTGCCAGGGTCAAGGAGGAAGCCGGCATCGAGCTCGAGATCATCGACCGCGAGACCGAGGCGCGGCTCGCCGTCTCCGGCTGCGGCTCGTTGGTCGAGCGCGAGACGGAGGGCGTTGTCCTGTTCGACATCGGCGGCGGCTCGTCGGAAGTGGCGCTCATCGACTTGACCAGCGGCAAGCGCACGCCGCGCCTGGCCAATCACATCGTCTCGTGGACGTCGCTGCCAGTCGGTGTGGTGTCGCTTGCCGAGCGCTTTGGCGGCCGCGACGTCACGCCTGCAACCTTCGGTGCGATGGTTGCGGAAGTTCGCAGGCTGCTGGAGAATTTTCCGGGCAGGGGCGGGCTCGATCATTTGAAGGCGAGCCCAAACTTCCACCTGCTCGGAACCTCCGGCACCGTGACGACGCTGGCCGGCGTTCATCTCAATCTGGAACGGTACGACCGGCGTCGCGTCGACGGGCTCTGGATGGATCGCGAGAACGTCGACCGCATGGTGGAGAAACTGCTCTCCTGGGATTTTCCGGCCCGCGTCGCCAATCCCTGCATCGGCGCCGACCGCGCCGATCTGGTGCTGGCCGGCTGCGCGATCCTCGAAGGCATCCGCGCGGTGTGGCCGTCGGAACGGCTGCGCGTCGCCGATCGCGGCTTGCGCGAAGGCATTCTGTCCGAACTGATGGGTGAAGCCGGCGTGTGGCGGCACGGCTGGCGGCCGAACGCATGAAGAAGCCCGGCACGCCAAAGAGCGGGAAGGTGAAAGCCGGAGCGCAGACGCGCGTGCTGAAGCAGCGCGTGAAGAAGTCCGGCTCGATCAAGGAATCGTCGCGGCGCTGGCTGGAGCGTCACATCAACGACCCGTACGTTCAGCGCTCGAAAGCCGAGGGCTATCGCTCGCGTGCGGCCTACAAGCTGATCGAGATCGACGACAAGCATAAGCTTCTGAAGCCGGGGGCGAAGGTGGTCGACCTTGGCGCGGCCCCGGGCGGCTGGTGCCAGGTCGCCGCGCAGCGCGTGAAGTCGCCGGTCGACAAGCCGATCGTCGTCGGCATCGACTATCTCGACGTCGACCTGGTGCCGGGTGCTGCGATCCTCAAGAAGGATTTCCTCGACGCCGATGCGCCGGCGCTGCTGATCGAGACGCTGGGTGGCGAGCCGGACGTGGTGCTCTCCGACATGGCGGCGCCGACGACAGGCCACCGTCGCACCGATCATATCCGCACCATGCATCTGTGCGAAGTGGCGGCCGATTTCGCGATAAGCGTGCTGAAGCCGGGTGGGCATTTCCTGGCGAAGACCTTTCAGGGCGGCACCGAGAACGAGCTGCTCGCCATGCTGAAGAAGAATTTCCGCTCGGTCCATCATGTTAAGCCGCCGGCCTCGCGCGACGAGTCGGTGGAGCTTTACCTGCTCGCCAAGGAATTTCGAGGCCGCTAGACAGTCGCCGGCGGTTCCTCTCCTGCGTCCTTGCGGCGATGTCCCGAGACGCTGCTGCCGGCGTCCGGCGCCAGTTTCAGGAAGGGCAGGGCGCCCAGCGCGGTAATCGACGCGACGATGACAAACGCCGTCGAGAAGGCATGCAGGCCCAATGCCTCACCGGAGAAATGGGAGAAGCCTTCGAGGATGAGGCCGGCAAGGGCGACGCCGACCGCGATCGAAATCTGCTGCGAGAAGGCGAGGATGGCGGTTGCCTGGCTCGCCGCGCGGTCGTCGATCTCGGCGAAGACGAGCGCGTTGCACGAGGTGAAGAACAGCGAGCGCAGGAAGCCCGAGCCGAGCAGCACGGCGACGATCACGCCGGCCGGCGTGTCGGGCGTGAAGAAGCCGTTGAACGCGATGAAGAGCGAGGCGAGCAGCGTCGAGGCGATGAGTACCCGCCTGAACCCGCCGGTGCGCAGCGTGAAAGGCGCAAGGAACTTCATGGCAAGCGCGCCAAGCGCTGACGCGAAGGTCAGCATGCCGGACTGGAACGGCGTCATGCCGAAGCCGAGCTGGAACATCAGCGGCAGGAGGAACGGCACCGCGCCGTTGCCGATCCGGAAGATGGCGCCGCCGGCGATCGCCATGCTGAAGGGCACATTGTTGGAGAACAGACGCGGGTCGAGAATAGGGCTGGTCCGGCGCCATGCATGGCGCATGTAGATGAGGCCGGCGGCGACACCCAGCGCCAGCGTCGCGAAGCCGATCTCGGGCGGCAGCGCCGGCATGCTCACGACCGACAGCCCGAAGACGACGCCCGCCGCGGCGATCGCGGTCAGGCAGAAGCCGAAATAGTCGAGCGTCGGCACGGGCGACGGGGGGAGCTCCGGCAGGAAGCGGGTTGCCAGCACAATGCCGATCAGACCGATCGGCAGGTTGATGATGAAGATCCAGTGCCATGAGAAGAACGTCGTGATGAAGCCACCGACCGGCGGGCCGACCAGCGGACCGATGAGGCCGGGGATGGTGAGCCAGGCCATGGCCGCGACGAGCTCGCTGCGCTGCGTCGCGCGCACCAGGACCAACCGAGCGACCGGCGTCATCATCGCGCCGCCCATGCCCTGGATGAAACGCGAGATGACAAAAGCGCCGAGCGAGTTGGAGGCCGCGCAGCAGAGCGAGCCGACGACGAACACGGCGATCGCGGCGCGGAAGATGTTCTTCGGCCCGTAGCGGTCGGCCATCCAGGCGCTGATCGGGATGAAGATGGCGAGTGACACGAGATAGGCGGTGAGCGCGAGCTTCAGCGCAACAGGGCTGGTGCCGATGTCGGTGGCGATCGCCGGCAGAGAGGTCGAGATGACGGTCGAGTCCATGTTCTCCATGAACAGCGCGACGGCGAGGATGAGCGGAACTGTTCGGGAGACGGCCATGAGGGGCGGTTAACACGGGAAATGGAGGACTGTCGCGCAGTTTTGGCTGCGCCAGCCTAGTTTTTATGAACCCTTCGCCTTCACTTCCTCGGCATAGCGTTTCGTCTCCTCGATACGCTCCGGGGTCGCGGGATGGGTGGAGAAGAAGTCGGCGTTTGAGGTGTCGTGGAACTTGTCGCGGATCAGCTCGAAAAAGCGAACGATCGCAGCAGGGTCCTTGCCGGCCTTGTACATGAGCTCGACGCTGTTGCGGTCGGCCTGGGTCTCGGCAGAGCGCGAGTGCGACAGCGCGAGGAGACCGGTGCCCTGAACCAGGAGGTCCTCGGTGCCGGATCCAATGTCGCCGCCGATCATCATGATGAGCGCGGTGACGCCCGCCGCGCGATAGAGCTGGCGCAGGCTGTGGTCGTAGTCGACGTGGCCGATCTCGTGCGCCAGCACGCCGAGGATCATCTCGTCGTCCTTCGCCATGTCGACCAGTTCGTCGGTCAGGATCACCGTGCCGTCCGGCAGGGCGAAGGCGTTCGGGCCGATGAATCCGCCCTTGCGATAATGGAGATGATAGCCGTCCTTGCCGCGCGGACTGAGCGCCTTCAACTGGTCGAAGCCGTCGCCGATCGCTTTCTGCTTGTCGGCCGAGAGTCCCGTCGGCTCGAAGACCGCGCCGTCGAGAGAGGCAAGCACGCTCTTGCTCATCAGTTCGGGAACCACCGGCGGCGTCGCGGCGATGGCCACCTCGACCAGGACCGGAACCGCAAAGCGGTAGATGGCGAAGCAGAGCGCGATGACCGCCACGACGAAGATCGCCAGCCGCGGCCGGAATTTCTCCAGCCCATGGACGAAGCTCGTGTGCTTCCTGCCGCTGCCTTTCAGCAGCCGGTCGATGGCGTCGTTGTCGGATGTCTCGAAGGTGCCGGCCTCGATGAAGTCGAGGCGGCGCGGGATCGAGCCGACGCGGTCGGAGATCATGATCGCCGCGAGCGGCGCTTCCGCGAATGTGGTGCTCGACGACGGGTCGGTAACGCTGGCCAGTCCGCCGGACGCGACCGAGAGCTCGGCCTCGTGGCCGCGCGCCTTGTCTTTCTGGCGCCAGGTACCGTGAATGGGTCCGTCAGAAGCCAAGATCAAATCCCTCGACGTCCAGATACTCGGCTCCCACCGCAGCGCCGCTGTCCTGGATCGAACCGAAATATTCTTCCAGCGAGCTGGTGGCGTCGAGCGCGGTGACGCTCGCCATATATTTTGCCATTCGTATGGCGGCCCAGGGGCGCAGCAGACCGAGCGTGGCGATCGTCGCCACAAGGTTGCTGATCGAAATCCAGGCGAAACGGCCGCGGTGGATTTCGGAGGACATGATGTGGCGGCCGTCGATGATGGTTTCGTTGAGCGCCACGTTGCGCGTGCCGGCGCGGTAGATGAGCGCCGCGATGGCATAGAGGATGAAGAACGGGATCAGGATCGAATAGACGATGATCAGGACCGTCATGGGCGAGGGGGTGTTCACATCGCCCTCGCTGCCTTCGGTGCGACTTTCCTGCAGCGACTCGCCGACGATGGCCAACAGTTCGCCCAGGCGGTCGGAGAAAGTCACAGCAAGTCCGATGAGCACAGCGACGATGACAATCCATCCGAGGACGAGGATACCGGCCGGCAGCCACCAGATGCCGTAGAGTTTTTCGAGGCGCGGATCGCATTTGATCGGCCGGTTGCCATATTTCAGATTGCCGAGCGAATAGTTCCACATCCACTGCGAGGCGAGCGGCGCCAGAATGCCGCCGGTGCCGTAGACCAGCGCGCCGCCGAGCAGATAGGCGAGGAACGCGCCGCCATATTTGCCGGTGAAATCGAAGCGCACATTGCGGTAGCTCGTGACGCGCGCATTGAAGCGCATGCCGCGCGAGACGAAGAACGGCAAAAGGAAGATGAAGGCGACGCCGATGATGCCGCTGACCAGCGGCGCGAAATAGGCCGTGGCCTGATAGGCGACGAGGAGCGTAACGACGATGAGGCGCCCGATCAGGATCTGAACCGGCCGCGCGTGATATTCGAAATTCGCGCCGGCCAGCCAGGTGTTGCCGTAAAAATAGCGCTGGCGGCGTACCTTCGCCCAGGCCGAATAGATGCCAAGGGTGAGGATGGTCAAAAGCACGTTGACGATCCAAATGCCGAAATATTCGCGCGTCGTGCCGGTGAAGGTGAACGGCTCGCGCTTGAGGCTGACCGGGGCTGGCGTTGGCGCACTGCCGGTTGCGATGTCCTGATCCATCAAATCTCCCCGAATGCCGTTCCGCCTAGGCAAGGATTCGGGCCGAACTTTGCCGGTTTGCGCCGACGGGACAAGGGCTGCCGGGATGTCTTCCTGCGCCGGCGAGGTATGGCTGGGTTCCCCGGGCGCGCCAAAACCTCCACGGCCTTGCGGCCGGGAGTGCGCGGCGGGATGGCGATGCCATTCCGCGCGTCCGATTCCGAGACTCGGAATTGCCGCGTCGCTCATGACGTATCAGGCTGCTCCAGCACTTCGCGGGCGAAATA
>DATJTE010000013.1:0-5288 GCA_035503715.1 Rhizobiaceae bacterium
GCGTTCCGTGCCAGACGACCACCGCCATCACCGCCCACATCGCGTAACGGGGTTCGGCGAGCCAGGCGATGCCGTATTCCATCAAGCCCGCCTTGATGAGCATCATGTTCAGGAGGCCGTTGAACTCGTTATAGACCCACAACCAGACCAGCGCGGCGATGACGGTCGGGATGGCCCAGGGGATGAACAGGATCGTGCGATAGATATTATTGAACCGGCGCGGCTGATTCAGGACCAGAGCCGAGGCAAGGCCGATCACGAACTTTATGAAGACCGTGACGACGGTGTAGTAGACGGTGTTGTAGAGGATCTGCAGGAATTCGCGGTTGGAAAAAAGCTCGATGTAGTTGTCCAGACCGACGAACCTGCCAGGCGATCCCGGTATCTTGTCCTGGAAGCTCAGGATCAGCGCATAAACGAACGGATAGAGGACGACGCTGGTGAGGACGATGACCGTCGGCAGCAGCAGCAGGGCTGCCAGCGTGCGCACATCGTTCGAGATGTACTCCCACCGGCTTGCCCGTCGCGGCGGGCCGGAAAAATCGGAAAGGGCCGTGGCGTCGGTCACTCTGCCGCCTCCGCTGGGGCGTCCGGCCAGCGACTGACTCTCGCGCCGTGTCCTGCTTTCCATTGCTGGACGCTGATGCCTCCGCCGTTCGCCTTCGCCCTTGTGCTTTCGGCGATCGCCGCCTTGAGGCGGTCGATGACCACCGGAAGCTCACCGTCGCGCAGCGAGCGAAAATCGATCACGAACGAGCCATGCTCGATCTGGTGTGTGCGCATCCGGATCGACGGCGTGCCGGCTTCAAGCGCGCTGACGATGTCCACTGCCGTGAAGCCGGCGTCAGGCGCGACGCTGATGCGCAACCGGTCGAACGGATTTCCCGTCGGGTCCGGATCGATTTCAGCCGATAATCCGCCGACCCCGGCCAGCGCGTCGCGCAGTTGGAGCAGCGACGCACGCAGCGCGTCGCGCGCCTTGGACCGGTCCTCCGTCCGATAAAGCTGGAGCGCGACGATCGCCGCGGCGATGCCCTCCTTGCCCACCTTCATCGGACGCGCAATGCCGGAATTCTGGAGGAAGGCCGCACGCACCAGAGCCTTGTTGCCTGCGACGATGCCTGCCGTCGCGCCGCCGAGGAATTTGTGGGCGCTGTGAATGGTGATGTCCGCGCCGGCGGCGATATAGCCGGTTATGTCGTATTCCGCCGCGAGATCGACGATCACCGGAACGCCGTGCGCATGGCAGACGCGCACGAAGACGTCGAAGGGAATCTGCCCGTCCGGCGCGCAGTGATGGCTGACGATATAGAGAGCTGCCGCGGTGCCTGGCCCCAGAGCCTGCTCCAATTGACCGGCAGACGCGTGGTTGACCGAACCGATCGTGACAACTTTCGCACCGGTGAGCCGGATATCCTGTTCGACCGGGTGACCGTAATCGACCAGATGACCGGTCTGGATCACCACCTGGTTCTTCAGCCCGTTCGTGTCGGGCAGGCGTCCGATCGCCGCGACCCGGTCGCCCGTCATCGCGCCGGCGATCCCCATGCAGATGCCGGCCGCGCTGCACGCGGAGACGAAGCCGGCCTCCGCGCCGGTGGCCTCGGCGATGACACGGCTCGCGGCAGCCTGAAGATCGAGGATATCGACGCCATAGCCCATGATCTCCGCCGCCGCCGCGATCGCCTCGGGCCGCGCGTTGATGCCGCCCATGGTGGTCAGCGTGCCGGTCAGATTGATCACCGGCTTGGCGCCCAGCCGCTGGCGGATATCCATGGCCTGCTCTCCGGATTTGCGTGCCGTGGCCGTCATGCGCTTTTCCTCACGGCTGCGCCCGTCATCACGGAACCGGCAGGCAAACCGCCGGCGAGCTCCGCGCTGTAATTGAAGATCGCCGGTCCACCGCCGGTGTTGACGTAGACGACCGTGGCTCCTCGCGGGATCTTCCCGCTCGCCGCGTGGTCGCGGATCGCAAGCACGACGTTGGCGTTGTAGACCGGGTCCACGACCATGCCGTGAAGGCGGGCAAACAGCCTTATCGTCTCCGCCGCGCGCGGCGTCAGCGTCCCGTAGCCGGCGCCGATATAGTCGTCGACGATTGTCAGATCGCGCGCTGCGAGGCGGGTCAGGAGGCCGAGCCGTTCAGCGGCGCGGGCGGCTTGCCATTCGATGGCTGGAAGCAGCACTGAGGCGGCGGACGCGGAGCTGACGCCAACCACTCGCGTCGGCGCACCAAGATGCTTCAGCCCCAGAGCAAGTCCTCCGGCAGTCATGCCGGCGCCGGCAGCGATGAACACCGCGGCAGGAGACTCGCCTAGCGCCTGAAGCTGCCCATGCAACTCTTCAGCCGCGTCGACATAGGCAACGGTGGCGTCGATGCCGTAATCGAGATGCCGATCGAGGATCGCGGCGGTGCGACCGGCTGCAGCCAGCTCGTCGCGGATCGCTTCCTGCCTGGCGAGGATCGCGTCGCTTCCAAGTCCGGGTTCGATCTCACGGACACTGGCGCCAAGAACGTCGAAGAGAAGACGGTTGCCTTGCGGAACGGCCGCGCTGTTCTTTTGCGAAGCTGGTATCAGCAGGATTGCGTCCATGCCGCACCGGGCGGCGGCGGCCGCGATGTCGCGCAGCTTGTTCGACTGCTCGGCCGCATAGGCGATCAGCGTGTCCACGCCGTCGTTGCGCAGCGATCCAAGCGCGAATTCGAGCAGCCTCGTTTTGTTGCCGCCGACGCACAGCCCGGTCAGATCTTCGCGCTTGACGAGGAGGTTGACGCCGAGCGCCTGCGAAAGGCGAGGCGCCCTCTCCAGGGGCGTCGGAAGATGGGCGAAACGTTCGCGCGGCAGCCCTTCGCAGATCATCGGACCGCAGCCTCGTGGCGGGGAAAGACCTCGACCTTCGGCTGGAATGTAACGTCCGGATCGAGCGGGAACATCGGGCGCGGACAAATCTTGTGGCCCAGGCTTTTCAGATTTGCCGAGGTGGAGCCCGGAATATCGAGGACATAATTCTTGCGGGTGAAGGTGAAGTACCGCCACACCGCGCCCGGCGACTTCACTGCAACGATGTGAGCTTTTTCCGGATCGAGACCATGCGCCAGGAAGACGGCACGGTCCATCAGAAACACAGTTTGCGACAGCACGATGATGCGGATGCCTCTGTGACGCAGGACGGCCGTCGGACCGGCATGCGCGGGCATCCCGGAAACTTCGTAGGCGAATTCGCCATCACCAAGCCGCTCCACCTCGACCTCGACCTCGACTGGCGGAAACCGTTGCGGATCGATCGAGCCGCCAAGCGAAAGTGTGAGGCGCGCGCCCACGCCCGCTTCATGCGCGCGTTTCGCCGCTGGAGCATCGACGATCGGGATCAGCGCCTCGCGCTCGTAGCCGGCGGCGATCAGCTTGGCCAGAATGACATTGCTGTCGCCCGACGCTCCACTGCTCGGCGCATCGGCTGCATCGGTGAAGGTCAGCGGACCGGAGCGCGCCATCGCATCGGCGATCGCGGCGTCCGGCTCGTCGAGTTCGGCCACCATCTTCTCGTGGTGCTTCCAGAAGAAATCGGCGAGTTCGGCGGCAAGCGCCTGCGCCTTTTGCGGATCACCATCGGTCACGACAAACGATTGGGAGCCAAGCTCGGGCGCATCGGTGAAAGGGTTGCCGATCATCACCGCCGCCGACAGCGCCTCGCCATTCTCCTCCATCGCCTTGGCCCGGTCGATGATCTTGCCGTAGAGGCCGGAGGCGGTGAACAGTTCGGGCCCGCGCACGAGGGCCGGCATGAACACCCGTGCCATCACCGGGCGCGCGCCATCCAGGATGCGCGCCAGAAGCACGCCTGCCCTGCGGCCGGTGCTGGTGAAATCATTGTGCGGATAGGTGTGAAAGACGGCCGCCGCGTCACAGTTGCGCAGCATCCGCTCCGTCAGCAGGCCGTGCAGATCGAGCGAGATGACGATCGGAACGTCAGCGCCGACGATACGGCGGATGTCTTCCAGCAGCGCGCCTTCCGGGTCGGCTTCGTTAAGCGCGCCCATGGCGCCATGCAGCGATGCATAAACGGCCGAAACGTCCTTCGCTTCGCGCTTGACAGCCTCGAGCAGTTCGCGCCGGATCCGGTCGAAACCTTCCGCCGACAGGGGGCCGGCGCTGCAGGCGGACGCGGCGTAGACCGGGACAAGTTCCAGATCCTCTCTGGTACCCAGCACGTCGAGAACACCTCGGATGCAACTGTCTGCCTTGGCATGCGCATCGAACACTTCCGCTCCGCGCAGGATGGAAAAATCCGAATATTGGCTCGGAAGTGGATTGAACGAGGATATCTCCTGTTCGCATCCGACGACGAGCACCCTGCGCATGGGCGGTCTCCGATCATCCATATTGTCTAACAACTTCACATATATCCACTGCTGCGCTCTCCGGTCAAATGGTTTCCGGCGGGCTTTTTGGAATTGCCGAGACGCATCCGGTGCGCACTCCCGCGAACCCACAACCTAGCAGCTCCAAAGGCCAGCGCTGCCCTGCAATCACAGCTTGCGCCGGGAAATTGGTTCGCGGCGGCGCCAGTGTGGATGGCGAGGTGGAAACGCCCTTGATCCCTTCCCTCCACGGCATTTCGCCCGCCTTGCAATCGCACAACGTTGTCAGACAACCCCGGAACATCGTGTTGGTGCACTGGAGCACCTTTTTTCTCGCGATTACCCATGTTCAGGATCGAAATAGCGGCGGCGCCGAAAGCGGTTTTGGAAATAGACGTGCTCCTCCCAGGTGCCGGCTTCGTAAGCGCCGTCGCCCGGATGCCCCGAGATGGAGACGTTCCCCAGGCTCGGATGATCGGCAATGACGCTCTCGTCGATTTCGACTCCCAGTCCCGGGCGATCGGGCACCTCGATGTGTCCGTCGACCACCATAGGCGCCGGCGAAATGACCTTGTCGCGAACGGCAACGTCATCCTCGACCCGTTCGAGGATGAGCGCGTTGGGGATGGCGGCGAGCACATGCAGCGCCGCATATTCCGCCACCGGACCCAGCGACCCCGAATGCGGCGCGACCGAGATGAAATGCGCCTCGGCCATGGCCGCGATCTTGCGTATCTGGGTGATGCCGCCCGCGCGGCCGGTATCCGGCTGGATCACATCCACCAATTCCTGCTCGATGAGCTCGCGCTCACCCCAGATGGTGGCCAGCCGTTCTCCCGCGGCGATGGGAATGTTCACGGCGTCCTGAACCCGCTTCAGGCCGTTGCGATTTTCCGGCGCGACGGGGTCCTCGAAGAACATCAAATTG
>DATJTE010000014.1:0-5978 GCA_035503715.1 Rhizobiaceae bacterium
CGGGCCGGCAGGGACGAAACCGACATTTACCTTCGGCAACGTCGGCACGCCTATGGCGTTCGATATCGCCGTACTCCAGCAGAAGTACGGCGCGAACACCACCTTCGCGAGCGGCGCGAACACGTACACCCTTCCCGATAAGAATGCCGTCGGCACCTATTGGACCTGTATTTGGGACACGGGTGGTGTCGACAAGTTGCAGTACAACGGTTCGAAGCCAGTCGTGATCAATCTGAACATGGCTAGTTTAGCGCATGCCTTGGATGGTGGCGGTAAGCTCTCTTATGCCAAGTATGTGGCCGGTGGTTTCACGATCGCCAATGGTGTTTGGATTGAAAACGCCATTGGCGGCAAAGGCGCCGATCTCATAACCGGCAATATCAAGAACAACCTGCTGGCAGGTGGGCTTGGCAACGACACGCTGAGTGGAGGTGGCGGCAACGACACACTCACTGGCGGCGGCGGTGCCGACAGGATTTTCGGCGGTGCGGGTAATGATATGTTCCGCTTTGTCGCTCGAACGGATTCTGGAGTGGGCGTCAAGGCCGATACCGTCATGGACTTCGATGACGGCAGCAACGATACGATCGATTTGTCAGGAGTTTATGGGCCAAAACTTGCCTACATTCACGCCGCGAACTTCACTAAAATTGGCCAAGTGCGTATCAACGACATTGCGGGCGCGGATGTCCTCGCGGAAGTGAACACGGGAGGCAGTCTAGCGGCAGACTTTGCCATAAGGCTGAGCGCTACGACGCTGGGAAGCATGACGAAAACCGATTTTATCCTGTAGTTCCGACACCAATGACAGCCATGCGGATCTACTCGTCCGGCCCCGTACAAACGATCGATGACGTGCTCATGGCGCAACTTCTGCCCGCAGCCACGTCTGCAGGCGTGGAGTATCGCCGCTTTCCACAGCATCGGCCGTGCGGCGGCCGACCGCCGCGCCGAACTTGTAGCCGTGGCCTGAGCAGGCCGAGACGACCAGGCATTTTCCGTCCTCATGCGCAAGGAAGCGCTCGTCGTCGGTGAAGGTGTAGGCGCAGGTGACGACGTCGAGCACCTTGTATTCCGAGATGCGCGAAATGGGCGGCTGGAAATGATCACGGATCGCCTCGCCCTCCCCTTCGACGGGAACACGGTTCCAGTCGGCATCGCTGGTCGGTACCTTGTGCAGGCCGGTGCCGAATTTCAGCCCGGCGCCGCCGGTCGGCGGGATGATGTAACCGTCGGTCTTGCCGCCGACATCGAGGATGACCGGCGACTTCGCCCAGGCTTCGCGCAGATCGTTCGGCGGGTCGAGATAGACCACCGCCGTACGATAGGTTTTCAGCGGGCCTTCGAGTTCAGGGAACAGTTTTAGCACCCACGCGCCGGCGGTGACGACGACACGATCGGCCTCGATCGTCGAGCCGCCCTCCAGTTCGACGCGGCCGGCGTCACGATCGATCGCGACGACCTTGCTGTTCTCATAGACATTGACACGCTGGTCGCGCAGCCAGGCCGCCATGCCGAGCGCGATGCGCCGGCAGTGGAGCGCGCCGCCTTCCGGCGAGACGAAGGCGTAGCGGAAGGTTTCGGGTTCGAGGAAACGCCAGCGCTTTGCCGCGGACTTGGCTTCCAGAACCTCGATCGGGTAGCCGCCGAACTTCAGCCCGTCGCGATAGTCCTCGGCCTCGTCGCCGACTTCGCGCGACACACAGAGGAAACCGCGCGGATCGAGATGGTTGTGGCCGAGGTCGGCCCACAACTCGTCCCAGGCGGCATAGGCCTCGGTGATCAGCCGGCCGTATCCCGACCCGGAACCATAGGCGCGGCGAATGATGCGATGATGGTCGCCGGAGGCCGCAAGCGGATTGGGAATCCTGCCCTGCTCGATCAGGGTGACGTCATGGCCACGCTTGGCCAGTGCCCATGCGGTGGATAGGCCGGCAATGCCAGCGCCAACGATTGCGACCCGCAAATCCCACTCCTCGCGGCCGTTGTTGTCATTCTGTTGGCCGCTGCCGCCAAACTACGATCTGGCGCTGAATTGGCAAGGCGCGCTAGATGAATTGTGATGAGCACTGACAGCCTTCCCTACCTCGACCTCGACCCGACCAGCCGGCGCGTAAAACTCTCGCCGCACGAGCCGCGCTTTTACCAGGACACCTATCAAGCCTATGCGTGGCTGCATGCCCGTTCGCCAACCTTCTTCTGGGCGGATTTCGGCTTCTGGTGTTTTGGCGGCTACGACGATGTGAACCGGCTGCTGCGCGACCGGCGGCTCGGACGCGAACGACCGGGCGGCTATCGCAACTTCCCCGAGGGAGCCGCGGCACGCCAGCATTTGCAAGCCTTCGACGGCGTCGAGGCGAACTCCATGCTGGAGCTCGAGCCGCCGGTGCACACGCGGCTGAGAACGCTGGTCAATCGTGCCTTCGTCTCGCGGCAGGTCGAGCGGCTCAGGCCCCGCGTCGAGTCGCTCTGCAACGAACTGATCGACCGGTTCGACCGGAATGCTCCGGTGGACCTGCTGCCCGCCTATGCCTCGCCGCTGCCGATCACCATCATCGCCGAGATGCTCGGTGTGCCGGTGGAGATGGGACCGCACCTGCTCGACTGGTCGCATCGCATGGTCGCCATGTACATGCATGGCCGCACGCGCGAGACCGAACGCGACGCCAACCGCGCCGCACAGGAGTTCGCGGATTTCCTGCGCGGTTACGTGCAGGAGCGCCGGAAGAATCCAGGCGACGATCTGTTGAGCCTGCTGATTGCCGCGCATGAGGGCGAACAGAAGCTCAGCGAGGACGAACTGATCTCCTCGACGATCCTGCTGCTCAACGCCGGGCACGAGGCGACCGTGCATCAGACCGGCAATGCCGTCGCCTCCATCCTGAAAAGCGGCGCCGAACCGTCGCGCCTGTTCGCTTCGCCGGAAGCAACGGCGGCGACGGTGGAGGAATGTCTGCGCTTCGACGCGCCGCTGCATATGTTCACCCGCTACGCTTATGAGGCGCTGGAGCTTGCCGATGGCGTGCGGGTGAAGCCGGGTGACCAGATCGGCCTGCTGCTCGGCATGGCGAACCGCGACCCGAAGGCGTTCGCGGACCCGAACGCGTTTCGCCCGGACCGAACCGATCAGAAGAACGTCTCGTTCGGCGCCGGCATACATTTCTGCATCGGCGCGCCGCTGGCGCGGATCGAGCTACAGGCATCGCTGAAGGTGCTGTTCGACAGGATGCCGGCGCTGCAGCTTGCCGATGAGCCCGCCTACCGCGACACGTTCCATTTTCACGGACTGAAGCGGCTGGAGGTTGTCGCGTGAAAGATCAGCCCACGTTCGATTTTTACGCACGCGAGGCCGAGACCTACGCGACGCGCTACACGATGTCGGAAGAGCTGCCGGCTTTTCTCGCGCGCCTGCGCCCCGGAAGCCGCATCCTCGAACTTGGCTGCGGTGGTGGTCGCGACAGCGAAGCCATGCTTGCCGCTGGATTTGAGGCTGTTCCCACCGACGGATCGCCAGAACTTGCCCGGGAAGCAGAGAAATTGTTGGGCCGCCCGGTGCGGGTGCTGCTGTTCGAGGATATCGATTTTGTCGAGGCGTTCGACGGCGTCTGGGCAAATGCCTGCCTGCTCCACGCGCCAAAGCCGTCCCTGCCCGCGATCTTCAAAAAGATCCACCGCGCGCTTCGCCAGTGCGGCGTGATGTATGCGAGTTTCAAGACCGGCGCGGCGGAAGGGATCGACCGCTTCGGCCGCTACTACAATTACCCCGACGAGGCATTTCTGCGCGAGGCGCTGGGCGCGGGGTGGTCGTCCATCGAGATGGCCCAGCGCTCAGGCGCAGGCTACTATAATTTGCCGGCCGAATGGCTGCAGGTAACCGCAATCAAAGGTTAATCGCAAACCCCTCAATCGCCGATGCTGTCAGCCGCACTCACGCCGAACCATCCTCATGCGGTCACCAGCCGCCAGCGGCGCCACGCGCCTGCCATGCGCAGATTTTTGGCGCCCTCGGTTCTCGCTGCCGCTCTGGTGTTTTTTGCCGGTTTCCAGTCCGCGCACTCGGCAACTTTCGATCTTCCATGGACAGCTCCCGATCGGCTGACCGCACAGGTCGTGCGTGAAATTGCCAGGCGTGTCGGGGCGCCGCCGACGTCCGCCTTCATCAGCGTGATCGAGGTGGACCTGGACACAGTGGATGGTCTTTCCGAATTTCTGGTGCTCGGTCTCGATGCGAATCTGTGCAGCGGCGGCGGATGCCCCATTCATCTGCTCGCGCTCGTCGGCAACGAGTATCGGGACCTCCTTGCGGGCGACGGTCGACCGATGGTCCAAAGCTCGGTCCCGATCCAGCTCGACAGCGAGCAGCGCCGCTACTGGCTGTCGTTGCGCGTGCTCGGCGTTCAATACGTTTGGGACGGCGAGACCTATGTGGATGTCGCGACAATCCGCCCGACGGATCTCGACACGGAGGATTTCGTCGAAGCCTGCCGGGCGAACGAGAAAGTGATCAACTATGGCGGGTTGGATGACGCCGCGGCCGACGCCCTTTGCGCATGCACGGCTGACGGCTTCGAGCGGCGCGGCCAACCGCAATCCGTGCTCGACGTGGCGGCGCTGGAATATCGCGAAGGCCTGCCGGACACGCATCCGGAAAAGTGGCTCGCCGTCGGGCAGAGAGTCGAGCTTGTCCAGCAATGCCTCGAGGCTCAGGGTCTGGCAGCTCCACCCGATGTGTTCCCTCACATCAAATACCAGATGCCGTACGATCTCGACGTCGTGCCGTTTTTCCAGACCTGCGTCGCGCAGGATTGGCTGGCCGGCAACAGCGAGCAAATCGGCACACCCGATCGGGCGCTGGGTTTCTGTCATTGTCTTTCCGAGCAACTCGAAATCGGCAAGGACTACGATACCGGCGCCGAACTGACACAGGCCGACATCGACATCATGACCCGCCTCTTCGCGGGCGAGATCCGGGATGATCAGCTTGGCGACGCGCAGCAAGCTACGGTGGCGATCCTCGATCGAAAAACCGAAACGTGCATCTCGGTGCTGCCGGGGAGAGCGGACGCGAGCAAACCGTAATTAAAGTCTGATCACATATTCCTTGCGCGTCGTCTCCAGCACCTCCCAGGTGCCCTTGAACCCCGGTCGCAACACGAAGCTATCTCCCGCGCGAACCGTGCGCGCCTCGCCGCCATCTTCTGTGATGACCGACACGCCGGACAGGATGTGGCAGAACTCCCATTCGTCATACTCGATGCGCCATTTGCCAGGCGTCGCTTCCCAGATGCCGGCATAGAGCCCGTTCGGCGCTTCCTCGGCGTTCCAGGTGCGGAATTTTGGATCACCGGAAACAACGCGCCCCTCGGCCGGAGCGCCGGGCTCCGGCTCGATGCCGTCGGTCGAGATTTTCAGGTAGCTGGTCATGACGCGCTCCGTTGCCCGCGGGAACGTGTATAGCGTGCTCGCAACATCCCCTCCACCATGCTGAGCGTGGAGGTGGGGCGGCGCAGCCGTCGGTGGGCCAGCGCGGCCGTGCGCCAGCGTTCTTCCTTCTCCCCTTGTGGGAGAAAGTGGCCGAGCAAAGCGAGGTCGGATGAGGGGTGCTGGACGGAGTGCAACCCTCAATCCCTCATTTCTTCCAACACCCCTCATCCGTCGCCTGATCTCGGGCTTTGCTTCGCAGCCCGAGGGCGACACCTTCTCCCACAAGGGGAGAAGGAGAGCAGCTCCGCCGCCGCGAACTCCCCAAAGCCCACGATCTCGCACCACGCCGACGACCCCTCTCCCGTCCGAAGGAACGGGGAGAGGGTAAGGGTGAGGGGCAGCTTCAGGCCAAACTGTCAGTATCTGTCAGCAGTCTTCATCCACGCCCTCTCAGCCTCGCGCGATACTGCCCCGCGTGGAAAGGAGGCAGCGATGCCGGTGGACTGGAATGCGGTGATCGAGGGAAATCGTGGAGCGCTGAAGCGCATCCTTGC
>DATJTE010000015.1:0-3777 GCA_035503715.1 Rhizobiaceae bacterium
TTGCGTTCATCGTCACGATGCGAGGCGGTAAGCGGCGGCGATCATACCGTGGCCACGCGCGATTGCGGCACCGCGCAAGCGGAGCAGGTTGTCGAGGCCGAGGCAGCGTCCGGCCTCAAACGTCGCGAACATGCCGTGCGCGACCACAATTGCCACATAGGTCCACGGCCATTCGGTTGGATCGTTATAGAGGCCAAGCCAAAGCTGGAGCGTGAAGAGGACGATGACTAACCCGGACAGCCTCACCGCCAGTCCAAGGGTCAGGCTGACCGTGAAGGCGATCTCCAGGAGGTAAACGGGCGTCTGCAGCAGCGCAATGTGCGGCAGGAGCACGTCGCGCACAATCGCGCCTTGCAAGCTGATCGCGCTGAACTTCCCTTCCTGCGCGAGCCAGTACTTGAAGCCCGCGGCAACCGGCAGCGGCAGCTTCCAGATCGTACCCTGAAACCACATGCCGCCGGCGACGAGGCGCATGATGAAGACGCCGACGTTGCGGCCGGTGCGTTGCGACGGATCCTCCGCCCAGTTGCGCCACGCGACGAAGATACCGGCGCTGAGCAGGAGAAAGTAGAACGCAACCGAGATGTATTTGGCTGCGCCGAACCGGTTATAGTCGCCGGTGTCGCCGATCAGGAACAGCAGGGTATCGGACAATGGATTTGTCATGTAGGCTCTCTTGTCACTGTTGGTTTCGCGAGTGAATCCGGGGATTCCGGGGGACGAAGTGCTCTGATCTCAGGGTTCAATCGTCGGTCTGGCCTGCCAGGCGACGGCGAGCCGGCGGATCAGCGCGAAGGCCTCGGTTGCACCCCCGGCGATGCCCTTTTCGAAGTCGCCGGCTCGCCGAGTCGGTTGGCAACATGCGCGAGGCACACCACGACGCGCCGGCGGGCGCGGGCAAAGGCATACGTCCCGGCGGCCTCCATCTCGACCACGAGCAGCCCGCGCGAGCGGGCATGCGCGACCGCGCGCTGGGTTTCGCGGAACGGCGCGTCGGTGGTCCAGTAACCGCCGACGATTAGCTCCTGATCGGCTTTGCGCAGCATGCGCGCCAAGCCTTCGAGGACGGCGGCGTTGGCCGTCACCTCTTGGGAAGGAGGAAGGTAAGCCGAGCGCACGGACTATCGCGCACATCGCCGGCGCGGCGAGGCTACCGTCGCTGGCGGCCCGGAACGAGGCGACGAGTTGATCGGACCTCACGATGCTTCCCTCGGATCTCACTTAGCACGTCCGCACATGTTTCACGCGGATGACCCGAAGTGAAATGCCGTAGCCCTATTGCGAGGATGCGCGGCGGCTATGGCGAGCACCTGTTTGCCCGTCGCACGCGCCGCGCGACATCGGCTGGTCCCCTCCGCCACACCGCGTCGCAGTGCGCGAAGGGTGACATACATCGAAGTGATAAGCAGAACGCATTTCTGCGCGGGCCACGGCAGACACCATTGTTGGTGTGACCAGAGGCCGCGCTCGTGCGCCGGCCGCTTTACCCAGATTGACGTTTGCGTTCTCGCCAACAAGCGAGCCATCGGAGGACCGGTATGCAAGTCGGCATGATTGGACTCGGGCGTATGGGGGCCAACATGGTCATCCGCCTGATCAAGGCAGGGCACGCGCTACACGTCTATGACAGACACGCCGGCCCGGTTCGGGATCTGATGACGAAGGGCGCCAGGGGATCAACCAACATTGAGACCTTCGTTCACAACCTGACCGCGCCGCGGGTCGTGTGGCTGATGGTGCCGGCCGCGGCCGTCGATCCGGCCCTCGCGTCGCTCATGCCGCTGCTGGAGCCCGGCGACACCGTGATCGACGGCGGTAACTCGTTCTATCAAGACGACGTTCGTCGCGCCGAAACGTTGCGGACCAAAGGCCTGCACTACGTCGATGTCGGCGTGAGCGGCGGCGTGTGGGGGCTCGAGCGTGGTTACTGTCAAATGATTGGTGGCGACGATGCGGTGGTCGCGCGCCTGGATCCGGTCTTCCGTTCCCTCGCACCCGGCGTTGAAGCTGCCCCCCGTACGTCCGATGCCGCCGGCGAACCGACGCAGGCCGAGCAAGGCTACCTGCATTGCGGGCCGAACGGTGCCGGGCACTTCGTGAAGATGGTGCATAACGGTATCGAATACGGCTTGATGGCGGCGTATGCCGAAGGACTTGGCATCATTCGGAAAGCAAACGTTGGCCGCGTCCGGAGCGAGGTCGATGCCGAGACGACGCCGCTCCGCGAACCAAAATTCTACTCCTATGATCTCGACCCAGCCGCGATAACCGAAGTTTGGCGTCGCGGCAGTGTGGTGAGTTCCTGGTTGCTGGACCTCGCCGCCAGTGCGCTGCGGAAAAGTCCGGATCTCGCCGAGTTCTCTGGACGGGTCTCCGATTCCGGTGAAGGCCGCTGGACGTTACAGGCGGCGGTTGACGAGGGCGTGCCCGCGCCGGTCCTGGCAACCGCTCTGTTCTCCCGCTTCAGCTCTCGGAACGAGGCGGAGTACGAGGACAAGTTCCTGTCGGCTCTGCGTCTCGAGTTCGGCGGGCACAACGAGAAGATCGCCTAACGATGCTCACCCACGCGCCCGGCGAAGAGGAGTTGCGCCTATGCTGCCCACCACGCGACTGAACCAGTTGGGTCAAAGTCTCTGGCTCGACGACATCACCCGCGACCTGCTCGACAGCGGGACGCTCGCGCACTATGTCGCGGAGTGGTCGGTGACCGGTCTTACTTCCAATCCGACTATCTTCGATCATGCCATCACCCACAGCCGCTCGTACGATCACGAGATAACCCGCCTTCTCGATACCGGGCTCCGTGGCGAGGAACTTTTCTTCGAGCTCGCGATCCAGGATCTGAGGCGCGCCGCCGATTTGTTCCTGCCGATATACGGGCGCACTGCGACAGTGGACGGCTGGGTCTCGCTCGAGGTCTCGCCGCTGCTGGCGTATGACGCGGACGGTACCGTCGCTGCCGCCGAGGCGCTACGCGCGAAGGCAGACAAGCCTAACTTGTTCATCAAGATACCCGGTACTCATCAAGGACTGCCAGCGATCGAGGAGGCGATCTTCCGCGGCGTGCCCGTGAACGTAACGCTTCTGTTCTCACCCGAGCACTATATCGCTGCCGCCGATGCCTACATGCGAGGACTTGAGCGGCGGGTTGCCGCCGGGTTGCCGCCCGACGTGCGCTCGGTCGCGTCGCTGTTCATCTCGCGCTGGGATCGCGCGACGATGGCGACGTTGCCCGACCATCTTCAGAACCGACTTGGTCTCGCCGTTGGCGAGTGCGCCTACAGCACCTTCCGCAACCAACTCGACAGTGACCGCTGGCAGCGGCTCGAAAACCTGGGCGCGCGGGCGCAACGCCTGCTGTTCGCAAGTACCGGGACTAAGGATCCGAAATTATCTGATGTTCTGTATGTCGACGGTCTCGCGGCACCCAACACGGTGAACACGATGCCTCAGGCCACGCTGCAGGCGACCGCCGATCACGGCGTGATCGCACGGTCCTTGTCGCGCGGTAGCGGCGAGGGCGCTGCGACCCTTGCCGCATGCGAGGAGGCCGGCGTCGATATCGCGACGTTGGCGGACAAGCTGCAGGCCGAGGGCGCCGCGAGCTTCGTGACCTCGTGGCAGGACTTGCTCCAGACGATTGACGCCAAGAGCAAGGTTCTGAGCTGAACCATCGGTGCGAACCCGAGGGAGGAACGGATGGATATGAATACCCGAATAGACTTCGTCGCGGCCTGGCAGGCGCTGGTCGTGCACCACGAGCAGATCAAGGACGTG
>DATJTE010000016.1:0-2575 GCA_035503715.1 Rhizobiaceae bacterium
CGGTGGCGATCACGATGGCCGCAATTGGAGCCAGATATCCGAGGGGCTTGTAAAAGAAGGGAAAAACGAGGCCGATCGCACAGAGAATCTCGATGACGCTCAAACCCAGCCACGCGCTAGGAGGAATCGCGGCGAGCGATGGCACGGCGGCTTGCGCAGGATTGAAGAATTTCCAGACCGCACCTGTTACCGTATGCAGGGCGAGAAGGATTTGCAGAACCCACAAAAGAATATTCATCGTTACATCCTCGGCTTCAAAAACTCGATTGATCCATTGGGCATCGGCTGCGCCAATGCGGAAGAACGCTCACCTTTATTTGATGCGGCTTCAGTCCATCCCGGCCAGGACCTTTTCCAAGGCATCGAAGAAACCCGGCCAACCGGCCTTGGCGCCGCGGTAGTAAGGCTGCTGATCCGGCCGGAAGCCCGACTGCTCCATGCGCAGATGTGTGCCGGTGCTCGTCGGCGTGAGCGTCCAGGTGATGACGCTTCTCAGGTCTTTCGTGTCCCAGGTGTAGGTGAGCGTCTTGTTCTGCTCGACCGTCTGGACCTGACCTTCAACGCCGCCCCAGTTCGCGCTGAAATTGAATCGGTGGCCAGCCTCGGCCTCGAAGTCGTTCTGCATAAGCCACTCCTGGATCAGGTGGGATTGCGTGAGCGCACGCCATATTTTTTCGGGCGGATGCGGAACGATGCGCTCGACGACGACGGAGAGCGTTTCGGCCGATGATTCATTCATTGGTCCATCCTTTTGAGCAGGTCTTCCAGATCGTCGAACTTGTTCTCCCAGAACCCGGCCATCTGGCTGGTCCAGTCGATCAGCGGGGCGAGCGCGCCGGGCTTTGCGCTGTAATGCGTCAGGCGTCCTTCGTGGCGGTCGCGGACCAGCCCGGCCTGCTTCAGAACGCCGAGATGCTTCGAGACGGCAGGCTGCGAGATTCCGGCGTGCGCCGTCAAAGCGACGACCGTTTTTTCACCCTCGCGGCACAGTCGCTCGAAAATGGCCCGCCGGGTGGGATCGGCAAGGGTCCGGAAGAGCGCATCGTGCGTATTCGACATGCAATCAATAACCCGTTGGCTATTGATTGGTCCATAACTAGCGAGATATGGGTTGTCAACACCAGCAGATTTGAGGCGGAAGGGGAGCGTGTCTAAGAAGACTCGACGGCTGCGCGCCAGACCGCGGCGTAGCGCGACCAAGCCGAGCCTGGATTTTCCATGGCAGCGCCTTGTCCGGCAAGGGGCGGCGCATCCCCCACTGCAAGCAGTGCTGCGCCGATGCTGGTGCCGGTCGCGGCGTCGGCATCGGCGATGACCGGTCGGCCAGTCGTCGCGGCGAGCATACGCGTGAAGAGCGTATTTCTCGCGAAAGGGCCTTCGACGATCATTGGACCCTCCGCACCGATCAGGTCGAGGCAGGTTGCGGTCATCATGGCGAGATAGAACGAAGCAGCGACGGTGCGTCGGCTGCCGCTGGGTTCAACGGCGCTCCATCGCATCTCGCGATCAGGGTAGGGGCCAGAGCCTTGTTGCACCGATGGCAGGAGGAGAATTTGCGCGTCGAGCACGGCGGCGATGTCCTCATCGTCCCATGCTGCTTCGGTGCTGCCGGTGAGAGTGGCAAACTCGCGTCCACCCATGAAGCGCGCCGACGGCACTGGATCGCCGAACGCGTTGACGTTGATGAGCGTGTCGCGTGCCGGATCGAGCGGCTTCGGTTTCGCGCCGATCGCCATCGAGATCACCCAGGTGCCGGTCGAGACGACGGCGAAGGGCGGCTTGCGGGAGAGGAGATGCGGCAGCAGCGAGGCATTGGAATCGTGGATGCCGCAGAAGACAGGCGTGCCGATGGCGATGCCGGTCTGCATCGCGATTGCCGGCTCGATCGCGCCGAGGCGATCGGACGCTAGCCGGGCCGGCGCCATCAGGCGCCGCCAGCCCTGCATGTTGACCAGCGAGGAGAAGTCGCGCGCGGACGGATTCCACAAATCGGTGTGGCAGCCGAGTGACGTGACCTCATTGGCAAGTACGCCGCTCAGACGATACGTCCAGTATTGCGGGTACATGACGATCGACGCGGCGCGACCGAAGTCCGCAGGGAAGGCGTTGGCCTGCCAGAAAATCTGCGCTGCGAGGTTCAGGCCGACCGGCAGCCGCGGCGTGCCTGTCTCTTCGAAGGGCGGACGTACGGCATCATAGGCTTGGGCGATCTCGTCCGGCCCGGTGTGTTCATAGTCGAGCACAGGCAGTACGAGATCGCCTTTCGCGTCAAGCAGCGCCGCCGTTGCGCCATGTGTCGTGACTGAGATCGCGTCGATCGGATGCTCGCGATTGAGCGCTGCGAGACCGTCGAGGATGAAGTTCCACAACCCGTCGATGTCGTAGTGCGGGTAGGGACCTGCGCTGACAACTGTGTTCGGACGCGTCTTTACCGCAACCTCGGCCAGTCGATCCATATCGACCAGCACGAGCTTCGCGTTCGTCTTGCCGATATCGATGACGGCGACGTGGCGCACGGATCATTCCATATGGAAAACGGTGACGAGCGGCACGGCGACCGGCTCGTTGTCCGGTT